>CAZJYF010000394.1:0-4339 GCA_964549665.1 uncultured Saprospiraceae bacterium | reverse complement strand
TCTGAAAGAAGTATTCGGTTTCTTTCCCGAACATAAGGACAAAAAAATACTGCCTGTTTTTGCTTCTTTATACATCCCGGAGGACTTGGTTAAATTACTCACCAGGCGCAAAATTTTTGCATTGGGTTTAAGGGATGATACCATGCAAATTTTGAATCCAAAATTGAAATTGCCATAAAAATCATCCCACCCCTTTGCTTTTTGGAACAATATCTTTATGACTAATCCCACCAACACTTTCATCGCCATCATGGCCGGCGGCATCGGCAGCCGCTTTTGGCCGACTAGCCGGACAGCTAGACCGAAACAATTCCTCGACATTATGGGAGTAGGAAAATCGCTGTTGCGCCTGACTTTCGAGCGTTTCCTGAAACTTTGCCCCGCTGAAAATATTTTTATTGTCACCAACGGAATGTACAAAACCCTTGTCAAAGAACACCTTCCCGAACTGACGGATAATCAAATCCTTTGCGAGCCTTCCCGGAACAATACGGGTCCTTGTGTTGCCTACACGGCCTTCAAATTGCATAGCCTCAACCCGGAAGCCAATTTCGTGGTGGCACCCTCCGACCACATCATTTTGAAGGAAGATATTTTTTTGGAAAAAATTCAATTGGCTCTCTGTTTTGCCGAGAAAAACGATGCCCTTTGCACGCTCGGCATCACCCCCACCCGGCCCGACACTGGATACGGATACATCAATTTTGGGGAGGAAAAAGAACCGGGAATTCACCGGGTTCTGGAATTTAAAGAAAAGCCCAACATAGACACCGCCAAGCTATATTTCAACAGTGGAAAATATTTGTGGAATGGGGGCATTTTCATTTGGAAAGCCAAAATTATTCTGGAAGCCTTTCGGAAATACCAACCCGTAATCCACCGCATCCTCGCGGCTGGAAAAAGCAGCTACAACACATCAAAAGAGCAGCATTTCATTGACGAAAACTACCCTCAGACACCCAAAATTTCGGTTGATTATGCCATCCTGGAAAAAGCGGAAAATGTGTTTACCATTCCCTCCGACTTCGGTTGGTCGGATTTGGGAACATGGGCTTCCTTGCACGCCGAATCGCCGAAAGATGAGCAAAACAATGTTGTCATTGGAGGGCAGGTTTTCACCTCCGGGACTTCTAACTGTCTAATCCGCATTCCAAAAGAAAAACTCGTCGTGCTGAAAGATATGGACGATTACATCGTGGTAGATGAGGAAGATGTCTTGTTGATATTTCCAAAATCCAAGGAACAGGAAATAAAAAAAATCACCGCGAAAATTGCCGCTAATTTGGGTAAGAAATTTTTGTAAAGACATGAGTATTTCTATCTTCGTGCATTACACTATTTGTATCTAGAAAGGGAACAATCCCTACTGCCGAATGCTTTGACCACACCACAATTAACGAAATGCCAGCACACAAGAAAATAGCCATCGTAGATAATTCTACGTGGAACATCTACAACTTCCGGCTCGGTTTGATAAAAAAACTAGCTGCAAACGGATACCGGATTACCGTAATTGCCCCGGTTGATGAGTACATTCACTACCTGAATGACAACCCATTTATCAAGCACATTCCGCTCAAAAACCTCCATCCACATGGGAAGCAACCTTGGAGAGACCTAATGCTTATCCGGGAATTATTCCAAATTTACAAAAGAGAACAGCCCGATATCATTCTCCACTTCACCATCAAACCTAACATCTTCGGCAACCTCGCAGCCCGCTTTGCCAGAATACCTTCTCTCGCCATTGTGACGGGCTTGGGATATACTTTTTTGCATTCCAATTTGATTACCCGGCTTGCCCCTCTCTTATACCGTCTTGCGCTAAAAAAGGTTAAGAAATTGATTGTTCACAATGCATGTGACAAGGAATTTTTCATAAAAAACCGGCTGGTTGCCAAGGAGAGATGCCAAGTTATTTCAGGTTCAGGTGTCAATTCCAGTTATTTCCAACCTGTTCATCATACAAACCGTGAAAATCAGTTTGTTTTTTTATTTATGGGTCGGTTGATTTATGATAAGGGGTTAGCAGAATTCGTTGAGGCAGCAAAATCAGTCTCAAAAATTGCTAAAAAATCGCAGTGTTGGATTGCCGGACCCCTGGAGCCAGGCAATCCCACGGACGTCCCTAGTGGCCAATTTTTACAATGGATAAAACATCATTCTGTCAGCTATTTTGGCAACGTTCAGGATATTCGAAATTTCATCAGGCAGGCGGATGTCATCGTTTTACCTTCATATCGCGAAGGAATCCCGCGTTCCATTCTGGAAGGCATGGCGATGGGCAAGCCGATTATTACTACCTCCTCGCCAGGGTGTAAAGAAACGGTGATAGATGGAGAAAATGGTTACTTAGTACCCCCCAAGGATGCTCAGTCGCTTGCAGAAGCTATGCTCAAAATGTACAATCTCAGTAAAGAAGAACAAGAGGAGATGGGTTGGAAAAGCCGGGAACTTGCGCTCGCCAAATTCGATGAAGAAATTATCACTTCGCAATACATCACCCTTTTGGAAAAACTCCTATTCTCCTCCAAAAATGTCCCTTCAGGAAAAAAAAGTCAGCCAATTTTTTGATTCGATTTCCAGGGATTACGCCGGACGGTATTCCTCTTCGGATGCCTATTACCGCTACTATTTCAACCAACGATTGAAAGCAGCCACCGAAGGGTTTGATTTTGAAGGCAAAACGATTTTGGATATTGGGGCAGGAACGGGACAGCTTTATGATTTTATAACAAAAAAAACTTCTGCCTTCCAATATCATGCCTGCGACATTAGCCCCGCGATGCTCGATAAAAGTGCCATTCCCAAGTCCTACCGGTTCATAGGAACGGTTTTCGAGTTTCCTTTTACCCAACAAAAATTCGATTTTGTTTTTATGTTGGGAGTCACAACTTACATCAACAAGCCTGAGTTTAAAAAAATGCTCGCGCTTCTGGAAAACAAAATAAACCGGAAAGGTTTTCTCGTCATTTCCTTTACCAACCGAAACAGTTGGGATTACAAAATCAGGCAGGGCATTCAATTTTTTGCAAAAAATAAATTTTTTCGCAAAAAAACAATCGGGCAAACCTTTAAATCAGAGGGGTATAAATATTCCGAAGTTGAAAAATTGATGAGCGCCCGTTTTAAAATAAAAAAACTTGTCTGGCTAAACCAAACCTTCTTTCCCCTCAATCGCCTGTTTCCAAGACCATCTGTTTTTGTGGCAAAAATTTTGAAAAGGAATGCTTTATTTTCCAAACTCTTGCCCTTCCTCAGCGATGATTTTCTCGTCTTTCTGGAAAGGTAATTCCATGGAAGATCATTTCCTAAAAAACTTAACCACCGTCCCCACATTCACCCGCGTCGCCCTCCCTACATTTTGGCCCGAAAGGATGCGGGCAACACCTACAAAGACCCCGATACTCGGCGCAACCGGATAGTAAACCGTTCCACCAACCTTTAGAAAAATCGTTCCTGCCCCGCCTGCAATCCGGGTATCTTCCCCTGCACTGAAAGTGTGAAAATAATCCATCCAAGCGTCGGCATAAAATTTGGAGGTTCCGTAGCCTATTTTTGCCAAGATTGGGATGGCATTTTGGGAGTCCGGAGAAACTTTAAAATTGTAGCCAGATTGTAGATGCAGGAAAAAACCGGAATGAAATTCGTATTGCGCCAACAGCCTGGCCGTGAAGGAAACCGCCCCTTCCCCGATGGGTTTTTCGGTATCTCTCGGATAATCCGAAATCGGAAAACTAACGCCTGCCGAGGCAATTATGGACAGCGCACCATTTGAAAAATTCTTCCTTTCTTTGCGAAATTTGAGGGCCACAATGGCGTCCTGAAAATTGCTGTTCAAACTATCTGTCCACAAATAAGGAATCGACACGACCAAATCCAACGAATCGGAAATGCCATAATCCAAAAAGAGGCTGACAGATTGGATGGTATTGGAAATGGCTCTTTTTTCGTTCCCAAAATAATAATCGTCGTAACTTTCGTTGGAATAAGTTAAGGCCAAATCGAGGTTCCCCTTGCCCTTCATATAGCCGTCAATGGCGCTTTGGGAAAAGCAAAGGATGGGGATGCAGCAAAATATGGACAGAAAAAGTCGGTTCATCATTTCTTTAGAGTAAAAATTCTAAATTAGACTTTTCGAGCGAAAAATTTTGGGAAATCCCGTTTTATTCAAATAACCAAGTCCTCCCAACGACCTTTATGAAAGTACCCGAAAATAAAGCGCTTTTGATGATAACCTATTGGTTTCCACCCACCAAATCGTGCAGTTTGAGGAGTTACTACGCTTACCGGGAATTTCAAAAATACTTTTCGTCTGTGAAAGTAATCACGACGAAAA
>CAZJYF010000393.1:0-4354 GCA_964549665.1 uncultured Saprospiraceae bacterium | reverse complement strand
CCCATTGAGTATCAAATAGATGGAAAAGAGCGTTCCGGGGATGGTGATTCGCTTTCGAATAGCCCAAAGGAAACCACCGATGAGGAAGGAAAGGATGATTTCGTAAAGCGGTGTCGGGTAGACCGGGACCTTCAGATGGCTGCAATAGTTCCAGGTACAATCTGCTATCGGGATGCCCACATTATTTACATTGTTTGGGTAATCAAAAGACCAAAACCAATCTGGCAAAAACCACCAAGCGGGTTCGGCTACTGCCGGAATACCCCAATCACCGTCGCCGGCAAGTTGACAGCCGATTCGTCCCACCCCGTAGGCAATGATGAGGGCAGGGGCTACCGCATCCGCCGTATGCCAAAAAGGGATTTTATGCTTCCGCAAATACCAGGTGACCCCCAGAAATCCAGCAATCAGACCTCCGTAAATGGCAAGCCCGCTACCGGAAAAAAAGATGCCGACAGGGTCTTCGAAAAAAGCAGGCAAATCCTCGATAATGGCAAATATCTTGGCACCGAGAATTCCGGTAATAGCGGCAATGATGGTCAAATCGCCGATTCGGTCGTGCGGGAAAACGGTCTCCACAACCTCTTTGGGTTTGGGCAAAGCTTGTTTTTTCTTATCCCAATAGAGGTAGCCCGCAAAAACAAGAGCCAGCAAAATGCCTGCCCACCATTCTCCTTTAGCGGAAAGCAAAACCGCTGCCGCATTGCTTTTGAATTCATCGAAATGTTGAAACAGGTACAAGAATTTGAAACCTACGACGAAGCCAAACAGCCCGTTGGAAAGCAGTTCTCCGACGCTGGCAGGTTTACCGACGTGGACTTTGACTTTATCGGCTTCATAAATCCCTTCATCTGCTTTGCGTTTCAATTCCAAATAGAAAAACCAGGCAGCAGAAAGAATGGCGAGAACGAGTAAAAACCCAAAGGTTTTAAATACCGAAGTCCAATTGTCGGGTTCTGTGCCTATTAGGTCGTGCAGAAGATAAGAAAGGTCTGGGTACATTGATTTGATTTAAAATTGACGAATGACAAAATCCATTTCTTTGCATTGCAAAAATAGAAAACGACTTGGGATTACAAGCTTTCCTTTTCAAAAGTTGGAGATAATAATGGAAAAAGATGTGACAAGGGCTGTTGGTATATGGCTTGATTAAAAAATTGATTGCATCAATTCTGAAAATTCCTTTGCCTCCTGAAACAAGTGGTCTTTGTAGCTGTTCGCACGCAGTTTCAAATTGTGAACCACCTCATTGCGCAACAGGACCTCGATTGTGATATTGCCGAATCGCTGGTTTACTTTCCCGCTGCCTGAAAACCCAGTTTTGGGCTTTAGGTGGTGGCGTTCCACGGTTTCGACCCAATTCAAGCGGGTGTACGTCCGGGTATCTGAAAGCTGGGTTCGATAGCCCAATTCCTGCACCTTCTCTTTGAGGAAATCAAAAAGGTGGATCACGTCGCGACGGCTGTATTGCGTTTTATGAAAATGAATGACAAATCCTTTGGAGGATGGCAGGTCGAGGAAATCAATCGCCTCGTCAATATCTTGGGGTAAAGCCAGAAAAATGCCATATTGGATGCTTAACCAATCGATTATTCGGTGGCAGACGTGGGTTCTTTTCCAATGCTCGTAATCTGCTTTCTCTTTTTCGGAACGTTCGATTAGCCCATGAATAAAAGGCCGGGAAGGCGAGCTGCTTTCCGATTCTTTAAAAAGATTTTTGATATATTTCCACAGTTCTTCCATAGGCGCTTTGGCAAAATAGAACTTTGTAAGGTAATTTCCAAAAAGGGTATTTTATGCAAATTCAAATTCCATTACCTTCGTGCATTTATTGGCAGCTCGAACTTTTTTGTCCTGTAATTCACACCGTAGCTTTAACCTTTTGTCACCGTAGCTCGGACCTTCGTGTCCGAGAAGGAATTGTGAGCATTTAGCAGTTCGTTACTTCTCGGACACGAAGGTCCGAGCTACGGTGGGGGGGGTAAGAGTTACGGTTTTCCCTCATTTTGAAAACTTTCAAACGACGTAAAAAATATGAAAAGATTCTTCACAACGCTCTTTGTTTTGATTGTAACGATGGTCAGTTTGTTGAGTTGGACACTTCCACCACATGAAGATTGGCGAGAGAAAGTTGACCCCAAATTATTGGCGAAAGCCGAACAAATTTACCAAACGGATTTTCTGGTGGTTTTAGTAAAACAAGCCAATCCGGAGGCTGCCCGCAATTTAAAAACAAAAGAAGAAAAAGGCTGGTTCGTGTTCAACCTCCTCCAACAAACGGCGCTGGAATCGCAGCAGCCAATCATTGATTTCCTGAAAGAAAAAGGGGCTGTTTTCCAATCGCTTTTCATTGTCAACGCCCTCCATGTAAAAGGCGATTTATCCTTGATCCAATCCCTGGCTGAAATGCCCGAAGTGGCCTCCATACAGGATAATTCCCCTGTCCTGATGGAGCGCCCTGTCGAAACATCTCCTGCAATTGAACGCGGTCCGGAAGCCATCGAATGGGGAATCGATATGATTAATGCCAATGACGTTTGGGACATGGGGTACACCGGACAGGGCGTCGTCGTGGGCGGACAAGATACGGGATACGATTGGGAACACCCGGCACTGCAAAAAAAATATCGCGGATGGAATGAAACGACCCAAACCGCCGACCACAATTACAACTGGCACGATGCCATCCACGAAATAAATCTTTTGCACGGCGACTCCATCATTGCCCCAAGCAACAACCCCTGTGGGCTCAATTCTCTCGTCCCTTGCGATGACAACAATCACGGAACCCACACCATGGGCACTATGATTGGTGAAGATGGCGAAAATCAGATCGGCATCGCCCCCGGTGCCCGTTGGATTGCCTGTCGCAATATGGAAAGGGGGTATGGGTCGCCCTTCACCTACCTGGAGTGTTTTCAGTGGTTCCTGGCGCCCACTGATTTGAACAATCAAAACCCCGACCCGGGCAAAGCCCCACACGTCATCAACAACTCCTGGTCTTGCCCGACGATGGAAGGATGCAACCCCGCCAATTTTGCCATCATGGAAAATGCCATCAATTTTTTAAAAATGGCGGGAGTAGTCGTGGTGGTCTCGGCGGGAAACGCAGGTTCGGGATGCAGCAGCGTCAACGCGCCAGCCGCGATGTTTGCAAATAGTTTCTCGGTCGGAGCCACGCGGCAAAATGACACCCTCGCCAATTTTAGCAGCCGGGGGCCCGTCTTGGTAGATAGCAGTGGGCTTATGAAGCCGAATGTATCGGCGCCGGGGGTAGGCGTGCGTTCATCCATTCGCCACGGCGGTTATGCCTTTTTCAGCGGCACCAGCATGGCAGGGCCACATGTGGTGGGGGCGGTGGCTTTGATGATTTCGGCAAATCCCGACTTGGCAGGGCAGGTGGAAACCATCGAAACCATACTCGAACAAACCGCCGTTCCGAAAACGAGTGCCCAGGAATGCGGCGGAGTACCCGGCACAGAAGTCCCCAACAATAGCTATGGTTTCGGCCGGATTGATGCCCTTGCCGCGGTGGAAGTCGCACTCGACTTACTTACCACCACCGAAGAATCTTCCCGGGAAACCAATTCCGTGAAAATTTTTCCGAATCCCTTCACCGGCTTGGTCAATTTTGAATCGAAAAACCTTTCAGGGGAAGCAACCGTGGAACTTTTTGATGTAAACGGAAAATTGATTCGCCGAAAAGAGTGGATGGCAACTGGCGATTCTTCGGTTCAGTTTTCATTGGAGGACTTGCCGGATGGCATTTATTTTTACAAAATAATTCAAAAAGAAAAAATGTTGCAGGGGAAATTGGTAAAGCATTAGACCATATTCTGAAATTGTTTCTAAGGGGTCATGACCCCTTGGATAAACTGGCCCTCCCAAGATATTTGAAAATGAACACTATTTACTCTTAATAAAAACCCATTCATTTTAAAAGACCTGCTTCGGCTTTATTCATCTAAACCAGCCGATCATTCCCTAGCTTTGCGGGCAATTGAAAAAGCAAGCATTAAAAGTAATAAGACTTGGCCACAACCTTGTAATCTAAACCAAACCGCAGGATGCTAAAAATAGACATGCACACCCACATCATCCCCGAAAAGCTTCCGCGCTTTGCCAAAAAATTCGGCTACGGCGACTTCATTCACCTCGTCCACCACAAGCCCGGTTTTGCTAAGATGATGAAAGGGGAACGGTTTTTCCGCGAAATCCAGGCGAATTGTTGGGATGCCAAGTTGCGCATAGCAGAATACGCCACCCACGCCACGCAGGTGCAGGTCATTTGTACCATTCCCGTCCTGTTTTCTGATTGGGCAAAACCGAAAGATTGCCTGGAGTTGTCCCGCTT
>CAZJYF010000392.1:0-4362 GCA_964549665.1 uncultured Saprospiraceae bacterium | reverse complement strand
TCTGATATAAGCCCTGCCGTAGGCCAAATGCGGTTTTAAGGGGCTTTCTGGAATGTAAATTGAAAGGAGGGTCTTCCCATCGACTTCAACTTTTTCAACTTCCGGATAAAGTTTGGGGTCAGTATTTAGTTTTATCGAATTGGCTACATTTTTCAAGGTGTCATCTGAAATTTGCTGTCCAAGCACCGTTCCGTCATCTTTCACACCGATTAGCAAATGCCCTCCTTGTTTATTTGCAAAAGCACAAATAGTTTGGATGGCTTCTCGAAGTACGGCGGTTGATTTTTTAAATTCTACCGTTTCGCCTTCGCCCTTCTCGATAAGTTGTCTAATCCAGCTTTCTTGTGCCAAGATTACTCCTTGATTTGAATTAAAGGCAACACAAAATGAAAAATTTTTTCAACCGCCGCGGCTATTCCCAATTCATCCGTTCTGATTTCCAATGCAGGGTTTTGAGGCGCTTCGTAAGGTGCATCGATGCCGGTGAAGCCCTTGATTTCGCCTTTTCGGGCTTTTTTATACAGACCCTTCACATCTCTGCTTTCACAAATTTCCAAGGGTGCATTGATAAAAATTTCAATAAAATCATTTTCTCCGACGATGGACTTGGCTAAATTTCGGATGGCTAGGGTAGGGCTGATAAATGAATTGATGGTAATTACGCCCGAATGAAGATAAAGTTTTGCAACTTCGGCGATTCTTCGAATATTTTCCCGCCGTTCTTCTTTGCTAAACCCCAAATTGTTGTTGATGCCGCTGCGAATATTGTCCCCATCCAATACCTGGGCAAAAAATCCTGCCTCGAAAAGTTTCTGCTCCAAGTGTTGCGCAATCGTGCTTTTCCCTGAACCCGAAAGCCCCGTCAGCCACAATACCCGGCTTCTTTGGTGCAGGCGTTTTTCCCGTTCTTCCCGGTTTAATAGGCGGTCAAATATGGGATGGAGGTGGTTTGTCAAAAATGGGCTTATTTTTGCCTTTCAAAAACCGGTCTTTCGGGAATTGATTTTCAAAAAAATCACCTTCCGATGGGTCAGATTTAAAAATATAGCCACAACATGTCTGAAAAAAGATTTCGAACAGAATCGCATCTTCGCAGTATTTTGAAAGGCCTGACCTGGCGAATCATAGCTACTTCTACCACCATTGGCATCGCTTATATTATCACGGGTAAAGTGGGAGATGCGTTGAAAATTGGTGCCATCGAATTTATCGGAAAGATAGTGATTTATTACCTCCATGAACGGGCGTGGCAACTAGCTCCACGCGGTACGATAAGACGCATTTTTAGGCTAAAATCGAAAATCGCAAGACGGCTTCGCCGCTGATAAGTCGCAAGGACTTGATCTCCGAATAGAAACCGAACGGATTATGCCCGCAGGCATTTCCTGAAATGAATTAAGCATTCGCTTAAAAAAGAAACTTGTGAAACAATTCGTCGTCCCGGGAAAGCTCGAACCGATTGATAGCCGATAGGAGCTCCGAACATGGAACTTTGAACGCCCTTAAACTCACCGCTTCCTCAATAGGGAAGCATCGATATTCATCAAAAGGGAATAACCCATTTTTTCCAATTCCACCACCATCTTTTTCTTTCCCTGCTTTTCCAGCAAAATGCCCGATAAACCGGTCAGATTGCCACCTATTATTTCTACTTCATCCCCCGCATAAAGTTGCGTGGGTTCCGCTTCCAATTCAATCCCCTCTTCTCCCACCACTTTTCTGATAATTTGAATCTCCTTCTCGGGAATGGAGAGGAGATTTTTGGAAAACCGCACAAAACGAACGACATTTTCGGTTTCTAAAACCGGAAGATATTCGTTCGCCCTTATTTTTACAAAGATGTAGCAACTTATTAGCGGCAATTCCAGTTTTTTTATCTTCCGGGTGTATCGCCTGGTCACCTTCTGCAATGGCAGATACGCACTGATTTTTTTATTGGATAATAAGCGGTTGACCAGCTTTTCCCGTTTGTATTTCGTGTAAACTGCAAACCAACGCGCCTCGTTTTCATCCAAATGATTTTCGTATTCAGCGGTCTTGTTCTTCATTTCGTGTATCTTCCTAAAGCCGCCAATAAAGCATTCCGTTTGCCTTTTTCCGGTTGTAAATTCCTTTCAAATCGAGCAAAATGGGATTCTCCTTCATTATGGTTTTAAAATAATCGTAATCCAGTTTTAAATATTCTTCGTGATTGACCGCCACTATAACTGCGTCGTAGTCGTCCGAGATTCGGTCAATCAGCGTCAAATTGTATTCATGCGCCAACTGATTTGGGGAAGCCAAGGGGTCGGTGACGTGCACGTTGATGGAATATTGCATCAGTTCTTTCACCAATTCAGCAACTTTGGAGTTGCGAATGTCTGCCACGTTTTCTTTGAAGGTGATGCCCATCACCAAAATTTTTGTTTGTTGTGGAAATTTCCCGCGTTGGATTAATTGCTGTGCGAGGCGTTTGGCGATGAAAGCTGGCATCCCGTCGTTAATCCGCCGCCCGCTGAGAATGACTTGTGGGTCATAGCCCACCTGCTTGGATTTATGCACCAAATAATAGGGGTCCACCCCAATGCAGTGCCCACCAACCAAGCCGGGGTAAAAATCCAGAAAATTCCACTTCGTCCCGGCTGCTTTAAGCACCTCCTGCGTGTCAATGCCCATCCTGTCAAAAATGATGGACAACTCGTTCATGAGGGAAATATTAAGGTCTCGTTGCGTATTTTCTATCACTTTGGCAGCTTCGGCTACTTTTATTGTATTTGCCTTATAAATACCTGCCTGAATTACTTCGCCGTAGATTTTGGCAATTTCTTCGAGCGCTTCTTCGTCATTTCCGGAAACGATTTTCAAAATTTTTGCAATCGTCCGTTCTTTGTCGCCGGGGTTGATGCGCTCGGGAGAGTAGCCCAATTTGAAACCGGAGCCCAATTTCAAGCCCGAGTTTTTTTCCAAAATCGGCAGGCAATCTTCTTCGGTGCAACCCGGATAAACGGTGGACTCAAATACGACATAATCGCCTTTGTTAAGGGCTTTCCCTACCGTTTCGGAAGCGCTGAAGATAGGTTTTAAATTTGGAATTTTATGTTCGTCGATTGGGGTAGGTACGGCGACAACGAAAAAGCTTGCATTTTTTAAAAATGTTGGGTCGGCAGTGAAAAAGATGTCTTTTTCTTCAAAGTCGGATGGGGCTAATTCCTTGGAAGGGTCGGTTTTATTTTTCATCATCGCGATGCGCGATTCGTTAATGTCATAGCCAATGACGCTGAATTTTTTGGCAAATTCCAAAGCTAGAGGCAACCCCACATAGCCCAATCCGATGACGGCAATTTTATTTTTTTTATGTAAAAGTTCTTTGTACACCTTTGGGGGTTTTAGGTTTAAATCAGCTTTTGTAACACTTTTTCAGCGATTGCACTTCCAATCGCCAACGAAGAAGTCGCTGCCGGTGAAGGCGCATTCAAGACATTAATAACTCCTTGGTTTTCAATAATTAAATAATCATCAACCAAATTTCCATCGACATCAACTGCCTGTGCTCGAACTCCAGAACCACCTCTTTTCAGGTCTCCATAACCGACTTCGGGAATCAGATGCCGAAGTGCTTTTACGAAGGCCCGTTTGGAATAGGAACGGCGCATTTCTCCCAGCCCCGTTCGCCAAAATTTGGCGGCTAATTTCCGAAAACCAGGGTAGACCAAAATTTCGGCCAGTTCTCCCGGATGAAAGTCCCAACGACTGTAACCTTCCCTTTTGAAGGCAAGAACGGCATTGGGTCCGGCTTCGATTCCACCCTCTATCATGCGGGTGAAATGAACGCCCAAAAAGGGGAAATCCGGATTCGGTACCGGGTAAATCAGGTTGCGAACCAAATGTTTTTTATCCTCAACCAGCTCATAATATTCTCCCCGGAAAGGGAGGATTTTTACGTTCAAATGCTTCTCTGTCAATTCAGCAACTTTGTCCGATTGCAAACCGGCACAATTGACCGCGATTTTGGAATCGATTTCCATCTTTTCCGTTTGCACCCTGACCCTTCCTTCGCTCTGAAAAATAGCGGTGACCTTTTCTCCCAAAATTACTTTCCCGCCTTTTTTTTCAATCAACTCGCCATATTTCTCGGCTACTCTTTTGTAATCGATGATTCCTGCCTGCGGAACCCAAATCGCCTCCACACTCTGCACATGCGGCTCAATTTCTTCAACCTCCTCAGGCAAAATTTTCCGAAGCCCCTCCATGCCGTTGGCAATCCCGCGCTGGAAAATTTTGTCCAGCCTGCCCCGTTCGTCTTCCTTCGTTGCCACGATCACTTTCCCGCAAACCTCGTGGGGTATCCCAAATTCCGAGGCAAACTTCAGCAAATCTCGATAC
>CAZJYF010000391.1:0-4369 GCA_964549665.1 uncultured Saprospiraceae bacterium | reverse complement strand
GAAAATGGCGGCAGCGGAGAGCTTTACCGTCCGGGTAACCAAAAATTTGAACCGGAAATCTTCTCCCCCAATGAATTGGAAACGATGAAAATGGTTGCGGAAAAATTCCATAACACCAGCACCAAAGCGATGATAGACCTCAGCCACCGGGAAAAGGCATGGAAGGAAAGAATCGAAGGACACCGCCCGATCGAATATTGGTATGGCTTTGATTTGAAAGGGGTTTGAAGACGGTCGAAAAGGAGTTTTTAAATAGTCGAGTTTAAATGCCACCTACAATCAACTTTAACTTATCCATTATTATTTGAAAACGCTGGTCTCGTCCTTCTATAAAAAGATTGCCTAATATGGCTTCCTGCTTTTGCCCATCCTTTAACACTTTGCCAAATTCCCAAATCAAATATTTTCGTGCATCTTCCGGTGAATCGGTTATTTTCTCGACCAAATCCAAGCGGTTATCCAGGATGTAAACAATATCTTCAAAGTCGTGACTGGTTCTGGGGTCTTTGGCTCCTCTTGCATTAAAGGCCGTGAATTTAGATGCCAGAAAATAGGCCAGCGGAAGAATTTGAATTGGTTGATTTTCAACCTCGACGGTTTCCTTATGGTCAAAGCCGGGTGCGAACCACGGATTGGCAGGAGCCCAGCCAACGGCATGTGTGCTCATTACATCTACTTTCACATCCCCGTAGCGAAAACGGCAAATCACATTATCATCCGGTGATTGGGTAAATCCTTTGCTTATCAGTTCTTCCCGCAAGGCTTCCAATTCGCCCAATGAAGCGATGGACAGGCTGATGTCAATATCTTTCGTAGGACGTATATCATCTGCCGAAGGGTCATTAATGTATAAGCTGACCACTGCCCCGCCCACATAAACAACCTGCTCGTTTAAAGTGCCCAGGGCAACCCCAATTTTGCGAATCACCGCACGGTTTATGGCAGTGTTTTTTAGCATAACCTCTTTTTCAGTTCTTTCATAGCCAGTTCCCTTTCTCTGGCGCGCCCCATGCGCAGTGCATCCGCTAAAGCCAATAATTCGTATAATCCGGCATCTTTCAAACAGGCTAACGGAACAGACGGGTGAAGCGGCTCTATGGCTTGTCCTCTTACCGTACCTTCGGCAAAGGGCCACACCACTTTTTCCTCGCTTACGATATCATTAGACAGGGGAGGGGCTGCATAAGCCGTAGGCAATCCCCTTACCAAGGGACCCGGGTGTTGTGGATAAACGTATTTGAGGCCATGTTTCAAAAAATCGAGCAGAGCCAGTTTCATCAATCGCTTTTTATCGCCTGCAATAAGCCCGGCAAGCACGGAGCGGTGCAGGCTCTCGCTCACTTCACCGGCGCTTATCTTCAGCTCTTCCGAAAGGTCTTTCATCAGCCAGGACTGCTTGCCTTTGGCCGCTATTTTTAGCAGAATAACGATGTCGTGCGGGCGCATGCCGTTGTGCTTTTTCATCCCATCATATTTACGGCAAAGGTAGTCATAAATTCGCAATTCGCAAATTGCAAATCAAGAATTCAACCCAGAATTTCGTCCAATAAGCTGTGTTTTATCTTTTTGGTAAAAGGACGAGCAAGAATGGGTAGGTTATTTTTTCCGTTCTCTAAACTTGACTTGTGACGTAAAACTTCAGACAAAAGACTTTCTTGAATATTAGGGTTTGCGTCAGGTTTTGGTATGAGCCGCGCTTCTTATGTGGCTATTCAAATGGGGCCGGTTCCCAAAAATTTTGATGGTTTGTTTGGCGAAGCTTTGGAGGAGGATTTCCTGACTATGGAAATCAAACACTTTGAAAATGGCGGCAGCGGAGAGCTTTACCGTCCGGGTAACCAAAAATTTGAACCGGAAATCTTCTCCCCGAAAGAATTGGAAACGATGAAAATGGTTGCGGAAAAATTCCATACCACCAACACCAAAGCAATGATAGACCTCAGCCATCAGGAAAAGGGATGGAAAGAAAGAATTGAAGGACACCGCCCTATTGAATATTGGTATGGCTTTGATTTGAAAGGAATTTGATTGATGGATTTTCCAAGCTGTTAAAAGTACTCTTTTTTATCCTTATTTCTTTGCCTTGACTTTGGGGGTAAACAAATTTTTTATGCCACTTTCTGTTCGTATAAATGTTTTTGAAATTCGATAAACAGCGAACGAATGTTGGCAACATTACCACCCAATATTTCTATTCCGTCTTCCTGCGATTGATATTGGTTTGTCAGTAAGATGGGTAACTTCTCTTGGTCCAATTCCCCAACGCCCGCTTCAACATATTTACTCAACACAAACGCGATAAACTCTTTTTGTTTGTCGTTGAGCAATGCAAAAATAGTTGCTTTGGCTGCTGCAACTCTTTCCTCCCTTGTCATTGGTTTAATGTCGCTATCAAACACATATTCCAATACATCAAATAAGTCGCTTTTTTCGGCGTCAATTAGTTTTTTTAGGGCAGCTAGTTCTTCTTTACCAAATCCTGCTTCGTCCAATTTTTCGAGCAATGCTTTTCGTGTAATTGGATTGCTCCAAATAGTTCGCAATTCCTCTTCGCTCTTAAAGAAGTTGGGCAATTCGCCAAAAAGATTGTTCAAAAATTCCTCTGCCGAAATCGGTTTGCCGTCGGCACTCCAAAACGAAGTAGCTATCATATGTTGTATTTCTCTCTCTTTTCCGTCTTTTAATTTGACTTTTATCTTTTCTGGTCTTTTTTGAGGTTCGTACTTTTCTTCATTTTCTTTTACTACTTCTGATTTTTCTTGTTCGCCAATTGTATATTCTGTCGGTTCCATTGGTTCTCCGTCCCATTCGGGGTCTGAAAAACGTTCATACGCATCTACAAAATCGTAAATGGTAAAAAACGCTTTCCCGTCAAACAAACGCGTTCCTCTGCCTACAATTTGTTTAAACTCGATTATCTGATTGACCGGACGCATTAAAATGATGTTGCGAATATTGCGGGCATCAACTCCTGTTGAAAGCTTTTGCGAAGTGGTTAAAATAGTAGGAATCGTTTTTTCATTGTCTTGGAATTCTCTTAAAAACTGCTCCCCAATTTCACCGTCATTTGCAGTTACACGAACACAATAATTCGGGTCTTTGCTTACTTCGGCTCCGCTCAGCACAGGTTTTTTGTACTGGTTTACCAAATCACGAACTGCTGCTGCGTGGTCTTGGGTGGCACAAAAAACAATGGACTTTTCATTTTGATTGATTTCGTCCATAAAAATCTGAACCCGCTTTGCTTCCCGTTCTTTGATTTCTATAATTCTGTTAAAATCGGGTTCCTTGTAGATTTTACCCTCTTCAATTTCTCCTTCAATTACATTATCATCGCTTGTGTAGATATAATCGTCAAGGGTGGTTTTAATTCGCTTTACTTTGAAAGGTGTTAAAAAACCATCGTTAATTCCCTCTTTTAGCGAATAGATGTAAACAGGCTCCCCAAAATATCGGTAGGTATCTACATTGTCCCTTCGTTTGGGTGTGGCGGTTAAACCCAACTGAACGGCAGGCGAGAAATACTCTAAAATTCCCCTCCAATTGCCCTCGTCATTTGCTCCTCCTCTGTGACACTCGTCAATTATAATAAAGTCGAAGAAATCTTTTGGGTATTCGCCAAAATATGGTTCGGCAGGCGTTCGACTGAGCTCAGCCGAAGGCTCACCAGCCTTTGGCTCTTGGGCAGATTTGTTTTTTGATAGTTTTTTTAGTAGTTCAATATCTCTATTAATTAACGCTATTTTTTTTGCTCTGCTCCATTTTTGAATTTGTTTTTCTCTATCAAATGCTTTGTCAATTCTTTCAAATGTTTCGTAGTAAACTAATTTTACCGGTAAATGCAGTTTTGTATATTCGGCGCCTTCTCCATCTTGATGTTCTTTTAACCTAAATTTTAGATTTTTTGTACTTCCAGTATAAAAACTACCATCAGCACATTCTAAAATATACATATAACCATAAGCCTCATCAATTTGAGTAACTTCTTTGAAAGGAATGTCTTTATGGACGGTGGGTGAGCCTTCGGCTGAGCTCAGTCGAAGGCCTGCCGAACCCCCGCTCATAAAAGACTGAAAAATGGTAAAAAAGATACTTCCGTTTGTTGGCACTTTCCCTTTTTTCTTTATCTCTTTTGGTTTGATGCGAACCATTGCATCTTCGGGAAATGCTGAAAATGAATTAAATGCTTGGTCTGCGAGAATATTACGGTCGGCAAGAAACAAAATTCGTGGTCGTCTTGCTCTTTCATTGGGGCGGTGAGCTTGTCGAACCGTCCAACGAGTATGAAACAGTTTCCACGCAATTTGAAAAGCAATTGCCGTTTTTCCCGTTCCTGTGGCAAGGGTAAGCAAAATGCGGTCTTTGTTTT
>CAZJYF010000390.1:0-4372 GCA_964549665.1 uncultured Saprospiraceae bacterium | reverse complement strand
GAAGATTTTACAGGACGCCATAGAGGCAAACCTTATAGTATTGAAGATTTTTTTTCAGGAATTCCCGATTAGCAATTATACAAATTCAAAGCGGGATACTGCCGCTTTACGAGTTCAAAAGCTCCAAACAAGACAGTCACATAAAACAAGTCGCCGAGGAGGGTATTCCAGAAAAACGGAATGGCGGCAGTGTAGCATGCCATTAAACCGCCAAAAGATTTCGGGTACATGCCTCCACTCAACCAGGTACCAAAATTACTCGCGAGGAAAAAAATCAGGGAAGCTGTCAGGCTGGCGCCCAACAAATTCAAAGGTTTCACCTTTTTTAGGGCTTTCAAACCGAACAAGACAATGAAAGCAAAGCCAACGAAAACAAGAGGATTGCTGAACCAAACAAAGCCTTCGTAATATTGAGAAAGAAAGATGTTGTCGAGCACCAAATTGCTCGCCCACAAAGCGACAAAGGGGACGAGGAAGGCCAAATATTTTTTCGAGAAATAGGCAGCACCGAAGAGGGCCATTCCTCCAATGGGTGTGAAATTGGGAAGATGCGGGAGTAAGCGGCTAAAAGCAGCTAATATAATCATCAGGGCCAAGATTCCGAATCGCAGGTTAATTTTGCTCTTTGTCATTTTTAGTGCGGTTTTGAAATGTTTGAAGTCTTACATCAAAAGTCTATTAATATCCAATCGCAAAAATAGTTTATTTAAATGAATTTTGCAGCATCTGTTCGCTATACACCTCCAGCTTTAAATCATCCATGAACAAGGTTTTGCTTCCACCTGCGTTCCAAAGAAAAATTTTCACCCGGTCATAGCCTTCTTTGGGCAATCGAATGTCCATCCAAACTTCTTTCCACTCCCCGCTGTTCATGACGCGGAAGGGGCGAATTTTTCGATTTTTAATAATTTTTCCATTCTTCTCCAGGTGAACGACGAATTGGGGCATCCACCAGGGCTCCCACTCTTTTTGCGGCCCGTAAAACCAAGCACCTGCCCTCAGCCAATCTGCCTTTTCAAAAGGTTTGGTTTTGGGAATCTCCAATGTTTGGGAGAACTCTTGTTTCGGACTTGTTACTATTGCCTTTACCCCGGAATGCGCTACTCCAGCCAACAGGCTGCTATCACCAAAAGCCTCAAAATCATTAAAATAAACCTGCCGGACATCGATTCGCTCGCCCCGAAAATCTTCATCCGTATCCATGAGGAATTTGTCCCAGTCTTGAACATGGGTGTTCCCAAAAATACGCCAATAGTAGGCCTTTGTCATATACGTCGTGTCGAGACCATGCCCCCTCGCCTGCCAGGTCTGAAACAAATTGAGCCAAATGCAAAAGAGGAAGAGGGGAAGGACGAGGACCCGCCACCCTTTACTTTGGAAAGCAAAACGGACGAAGGCAGCCATTGGAAAAACCAACAACGCGTAGGATTGAATTAGGGCGCGCTGACCGAAGCCCCCACCGTACCACCAAATATCCCAGGCGGAAACAATCCAGAAATTTATCAAAAAGAAGAGGATAGTCACCCAGAAAAGTTGGACGTTCTTTTTAGCCAGAAAAACGAAGCCCACAAGGGCAAATAGCATGATTGGGGTATAAACCAACCACCCTTTTCTGTAGGAATACAAGACGTCGGCAAAATGGGGTTTCCACCAACTAAACCCTTGGTTTTGATAACTGTATTCCAGCCAATGTCCCGCGTATAACTTCCAATAAATCAATTGGATAGAGCCTATCAAACCCATCAGGAGTCCAGCAACCAGAAGTTTCGGAAACTGCTCTTTCCAAAGGATGAGTCGCACTTTAACCGCCGAAAAACTATCGATACCCCACAACAGCGGAATCAAAATGGCAATAACTTCCGTAGGGCGGGCCAAAGCCGCCAAACCGCAGCACAACCCAATCCCGACACTCGATTTATAATCGGGCTTTTCATGCCATTTAATGTTAAAATAAATCAGCAGGGCATACAGGGTAAAAAGATAGTTGTGGGGCATCGCCGAATCGAAGCTGACGTAGTTCAGGTAATTGGTTCCAAAAAGGAGAAGGAAAAGAACCAAAGCCGTGACTTTATCATCAAAAAACCGCAACAAATTTTTCCGGCTAATCCAAAACCCCAACAAAGCCACTAACAAACTTCCCCAACTAATCGCCATTTGGTAAGGCAGGGAAAACCCGTCGGCGGGGGCACTGCCAATCAAAGCTATGCCGTGCGCTAGGAGGAAGAAGGGCAGGTACAGCACCGCCATCCCCGCAGAATATTTTAGAATCGAGTTGCCGTTTTCGAGTTGATATTTTTGGTCGGGATAGGGGCTTGGGCGGTACTTCTGGATGATTTCATCCAAAAACTTTAGTTGAGCCGGGTCTTTGTATATCAAAAAAGCAGGCAGGTAAAGATAATAGCCGCTGACATCCCAACTGATGGGCGCAGCGGTAAAC
Source organism: uncultured Saprospiraceae bacterium (assembly GCA_964549665.1). Taxonomy (GTDB): domain Bacteria; phylum Bacteroidota; class Bacteroidia; order Chitinophagales; family Saprospiraceae; genus CAZJYF01. The sequence continues at coordinate 1,935 of CAZJYF010000390.1, read as the reverse complement.
TTGTTTTCCCATCTCGAATAATAAAAAGTGATTCCGAGCAGAAATACAATGGATACGAGCCAGACAAGTTTTGAAACCTGGATCCTCATGGGGGTAAATATAAGAAGGATTAATTTTCAGTACGCGAAACGCCCAAAATTTCAGATGGCTATACTTGTTGAGAAAAATGGTTATTCTAAGCAAATTGAAAATCGAGCATTTTCGCCGGACGCAAAGTTTTTGCTACACCCCTTGGTTTAAAAGAGAAAACCCTTGCCCTGAGAAGGCAAGGGTTTCAAACCCAAACAAATAAACACAAAAACTACTTTTTAAGATTTAATGCAATAATAGGGCGTTTTTACCTTTTAGACAAGCGACTTATTTTCTGTGGGTCTATTTTTGTGACAATAATTTAATTTAAAAGATTAAATAAATCATCCATTTTACAAACAATCAAGCTCCTTTTTTGTGACAATCGGCATTTCTTTAATCCAACAATTATATCAATTGTCGTCTAAATGTCATTAATTCAAACAGAAAAATTTAGAAAATCAAATATTAGTTTCAGGTTTGGTATTTCTAAAAAACTCTTTTTCGACCAAAACCTTGTGCAAACCTCAAAATATACACTCTATTTCACTATCGTCACGTCGCCTTCAAATAAAACCACTTCGCCATCGATAAATTCAATTTCAGCAAAATAGACAAACACGGCGGGGTCCATAGCCCTCCCTCTAAAGGTTCCGTCCCAGCCAAAGGTTGGGTCATTGAGCGGGAAATCATTGGCTTCATAAACCATACTTCCCCAACGGCTGAATATTTTCATCCTCCGAACGATACGGGCAGCCGGACCGGCAAAAACGGAGAAAAAATCATTCACCCCGTCGCCATTCGGGGTGAAGGCGTTGGGAATAAATACAGGTCGCTTCAACACTACTCTGACCTTCACCGCATCACTCGCCGTGCAGCCTGTTTGATCAACGATATTGACCACAAAGGTCGTTGTTTCAAATGGCTGGGCAGTAATTTTCTGTGCGGTGGAATCTAAAATAGTCGATGCGGGCGTCCATTGAAAATTGACCGGACGAAAAGGAGGGCTGACCTGTGCCGTCAAGTCAACGGTAAAACCGAGGTCAATCGTTTGGTCGGGGCCTGCATTTACAATCAAAGGAGGTGGTTCATTGACACTTGCGTCAATTTGCTGCGAACAACCCCTGCCGTCTCTAACGGTCACTGTGTAATCGCCAACCGGAAGACCACCCAAATTCGGGGCATCCTGAAAAGTAGCTCCATCGGAACTGAATTGGAACGGTGGCGTACCCCCGTTGGCTTGCACCGTAATAACCCCAGAAGATTCGCCATTGCAAACCACATCGGATACATTTACCAAATCCAAAAACAGTTCGGGCGGCTCAATAATGCTTGCTTCTACCATTTTCACACAGCCATTGCCGTCCGTGACGGTCACGCCATAGGTTCCTTCCGGCAGACCGTCAATCTGCGGGAAGGTACTGCCTGTATTCCAGATATAATTAAAATTTCCGGCGCCTCCGTTGGCATTGACCGTCACCCGCCCGTCCTGCTGTCCAAAGCAACTGATGTTCTCGGGATTGAGGGTCAATTCAAGTGGGGGAGGGTCCTCTACCACGATTGAAAAATTGCCTTCGCAACCAATGGCGTCCACCACGGACACGTTGTAGGTTCCGGCGGGAATATTTTGAAGAACACTATCGGTTTGGGGTCCGTTCCCAAAATCATAGGTAATGGGTAGGTTCCCAATTTCAATGGAAATAGAAATGGCGGCATCCGAATCGCCGTTGCAGGTGGGTGGTTTGACGGGGTTGACGGAAGAATTCAAAGCCAATCCTTCGGGGAGGAAAATATCGAGCGATTGTTCGCAACCGTTGACATCCATGACCACCACCTGATGATTGCCGGAGGCGACATCGATTAGGG
>CAZJYF010000389.1:0-4383 GCA_964549665.1 uncultured Saprospiraceae bacterium | reverse complement strand
ATCAAATGGTTCAAATACGAAATCCTGAAATCGTTTTTTGAGACCATTAGGTGTTGCCCCGGCGGGAAGAGGACGAGGGGAGTAGCGAAGTGATGCCTGAATGGTCGGTATTAAGGCATCACCTCGTTGCCATCCCTCAAAACCAATCCACCGAGGAAACACCTGAATACCTCTCAAAAAGGTTGGATTTTAATCACCGTTCCTAAGATTTCTGACAAAAGACTTCTGAAACTCAAAAGAATCTTTCATCGAGAGTCAGAAGTCTGGTTTCTTCAGTTTACAATTAATTTTTCGGTGAGCACCGATTCTTTTTTAGACGAAATACGAAGGATATAAATGCCCGGTCTCAAGAAGCTAATATCCACCGTATCTCCCCTTAACCTCTTCTTTTTCAATAGTTTACCCTCCACGGAAAAAATTTCCATTTTCGGGTTTTTCAGCAATTCGAAATGCTCGATTTTGAAAACGCTATCAAGCGGGTTGGGATAGATTTTTACTTGTTCAACCACCGGTTCGGAGGTGGCTGTCAACACTAAATCACCAAAAAGCCAAAGATAGGCTGCTGGAAATTCTCGCGCCCAAAACCATTCGCTGTGTTGCCCGTCGGGGGGAATATCCATAAAAATTTCGTCATCGGAATAGCCTGCGTTTTGGAGAACAGCAAACATTTGATTGGTTCCATTGACCAGTTGAGGGTCTTCATTTCCACCCGCCAGGAGGTAAATTTTGATTGCCGCGGAATGAGGCGTTTCCGCCGTGTGGGAAAAACTTTCGCCGAAAAAAGCAAAGGAGGGCGAAAAAACACCGGCTTTGCCAAAGACATCCTGATGCTCGATGATGCCGTAATGCGAAATCAATCCGCCCATCGAACTGCCGAACAATCCCGTAAATTCTCTGCCCGACAGCGTCCGAAAGCTGCTATCAATCTGGGGTTTGAGCGTTTCGACGATGAAGTCCAAATAGGCAGCGCCCTCACCACCGCCGAAAGAGGGATTTTGCCAGGGAGAATATTCGTCAATCCGGTGGGAACCGCCGTTGTCAATGGCGACCACGATGCAGCCGTAGTCCCCCTGTTCGAACAGTGCATTCAAGGATTCATCCACCTCCCATTCCCCCGCAAAACTCGTCGCCGCATCAAAAACGTTTTGCCCGTCCTGCATGTAGAGAACGGGGTATTTTTTTTCAGAAGTATCGTAATCGGGCGGCAGGTAAATCCAAATCCTTCGGGAACGGTTCAATTGCGGGATGGGGAAATCCTCCTCGAAAATAAAGACATTATCGGCAGCAGTGCTGCTGGCATTGCCACCTCCGCCGAGGTCTTCCCAACTGAGGATTTCAAGTGTTTCTGTCCTTGGGCTGCCATCGTATTCCAATTGACGGTTGGGGCGGAATCCCCCGCCTTCATTGCCTTCCACGGTCTCCCAACTGCCGCGGGTAAACTTGAATTCGAGCAATCCTGCGGGTGGGTCAAGGGTGATTTCGAAGGTGTCAGCCCCATTGTTGGCCAAAATGAAATTTGAATTTCCAGGGTCCCAATTTTGAAAATTTCCGGCGATGTAAATTTCAGAATTTTCAGGGGTGTTGTCGGGAATGGCAACTACTTTGATTGTCAATTGGGAAAAGGCAGGAAAAGCAAAAAAGAGGAGCGCAAAAATCAGATGTGAGCGGATTTTCATAAACTTATACTTGGATGCAATTATTTTTTGCCAGAAGAAGTCAGGTGGTGACTCTAAGTCATCACCTGACTAAACCTGACTGGATCACCTGACTAACCGACCACGATATTGATCATCCGCTTCGGCACGACGATGATCTTCCGAATTGTTTTGCCTTCCGTCCACTTTTGAATGCTTTCCAATTCCAAAGCCGCTTTTTCCAATTCTTCTTTGGAAGCATTCGAAGGAAATTCCGCCGTGGCCCGTTTTTTTCCGTTGATACTCACGGGGTAGGTGATGGAATCTTCTTTCAAATAATTTTCATCAAATGCCGGATAACTAGCCTGAGTGACGCTGGCATCATGTCCCAACAGTTGCCAAAACTCTTCGGCAATATGCGGGGCAAAGGGGGCGATCAGTACCGTCAACTTTTCCAAAATACCGCGTTTGTTGCCATTCAGGCGGCGCAAATCGTTGACACACACCATGAAGGCGCTGACGCAGGTATTGAACGAAAATCGCTCGACATCTTCCACCACTTTTTTGATGCAAGTGTGCAGGATTTTCAACTCCTCTTTGGTGGGTTCCCCTTCGCTGAGCGCCAAATTTCCGTCTTGGTCAAAAAACAAGCCCCACAATTTTCGAAGGAATTTGGAAACGCCGTCTATGCCTTTGGTGTCCCAGGGTTTTGCCTGCTCGATTGGGCCCAAAAACATCTCGTACATGCGGAAGCAATCCGCGCCGTATTGCTCTATTATGTCGTCGGGATTGATGACGTTGAACCAGCTTTTTGACATCTTTCCAACCTGAGAAACAGTATAAAATTTTCTAATTTCCTCGTTGTTTGGTTCATCCTTATTAGTATGATGAAATTCCCCTTTAAACCAATAACCACCTTTGGTAACAAAAACTGAATCCTTAAAATCCTCCCTCCACCCTAGCAATTTTTGAAGCCCTGTATTAGTCAAATAAGAGGGTTCCGAAGAGTCATAATCTTCCACAAAATCAATATGGATTCTAACTGGAATTAATTTTGTCCTTGATACAGATTCTGCAATATCAGCGCTGTAAAAAACAGGATGAGATTCTTTGCCAACTGGAATATATTGCCAATAAGTTCGTTTTTCGCTGTCGGTTTTTAGAACGTTTATATGGTTTGAGTCCATTACTGATACTATATCTTCACTAATTGAACCTTGTCTAAAAACTAATTCAGATTTCCCCTGAATCATCCCCTGATTAATCAATTTTTTGAACGGCTCCTTGCTCGGCACCAAACCTTTGTCGTGTAAGAACTTATGCCAAAACCGGGCGTACATCAAATGCGCCACCGCGTGTTCCGAACCGCCGATATAGACATCGACGTCCTTCCAGTAATTCACCGCCTCGGGGCTGGCAAAAGCCTGCTCATTGTGGGGGTCCATGTAGCGCAAATAGTACCAGGAAGAACCGGCAACGGCGGGCATGGTGTCCGTTTCGCGGGTCAACCCATTTCCGGGATGTACCCAATCCTTCAATCGCGATAGAGGCGATTTGCCGCCCTTGCCGGGTTTGAAATCGTCCACAATCGGCAACTCCACGGGCAAATCATCCACATCCAAAACCTCGACGATACCGGCTGCATCCGTCACGACGGGGAAGGGCTCCCCCCAATAGCGCTGCCGGCTGAAATTCGAATCCCGCATTTTGTAATTCACGCGGGACTTGCCAATGCCCATCTCCTCGATTCGCTCGCACATCGCGGTGATGGCTTCCGGCACTTCCATGCCTGTCAGGAAGCCCGAATTAATCATTTTGCCCAATTTATCGTGCATCGTCGCACCGGGGTAGTCCGTTTTATCGACCACATCGATGATGGACAATCCGAATTTGGTGGCGAAAACGTTATCCCGTTCGTCGTCGCTTGGCACGGCCATGATAGCCCCCGTTCCATAATCCAACAACACATATTCGCCGATCCAGATGGGAATTCGCTCTCCGAGAAATGGATTGAATACATACGCCCCAATAAATTCGCCCGTCACTTTCTTTTCCGCCATCCGCTCGATTTCGGACTTCGATTTCACGTAATGGATGTAGCGCGCCACTTTATCCTTTTGCTCTGCGGTGGTCAATTTTTCCACCAGGGGATGTTCCGGCGCCAACACCATGTAGGTGGCGCCAAATATGGTGTCGGGACGGGTGGTAAAAACTTCGATTTTTTCTTCCGAATCCACCACTTCAAAGAATACCGTCGCCCCTTCCGAGCGCCCAATCCAATTCGTTTGAATCGTTTTCAGGGCAGTACTCCAATCCAAAGTATCCAAGCCGTACAACAGCCGATCGGCGTAAGCAGTAATCCGCAAATACCACTGCTGCATGGCTTTCTGAACAACCGGATGACCACCCCGCTCCGAAATCCCGTCTTTCACCTGGTCATTTGCCAGCACCGTCCCCAACTCCTCGCACCAATTGACGAAGCCAATCTTGCGATAAGCCAGCCGGTAGTTCATCAATACCTCCGCCTGTTCTTGTCGGGAAAAACTGTTCCACTCGGCGGCCGTAAATACCGTCTCTTGTGTCGTGGCAGCTTGTACGCCGCTATTTCCCTCTCTCTCAAACCGCGCTGTCAGGTTTGCAATCGGCAGGGCTTTGTCTGCCTCCATGTCGTAATAATGGGCAAACAGTTCCGTAAAAATCCATTGCGTCCATTTGTAATACTTCGGGTCGCAGGTGCGCACCTCCCGGC
>CAZJYF010000388.1:0-4394 GCA_964549665.1 uncultured Saprospiraceae bacterium | reverse complement strand
ATTATCAGAAGGGACAATTCAGGCATTCATCCACTTGAACATCATCTTTCTGATGTGAAATTATCGAATTTTTAAGTTCCACGCAGGTTACGCAACCAATTATTTTGAACTCCGTCCGCCGGTTAAATTGGTGGTCCAATTCGCTGCATGGAATATTATCGATACAATCATTAACGGGCACGGTTTCTCCGTATCCCCTCGACACGAGGCGGTTTCTTTTGATTCCTCTTTTCACCAACCATCGAACCACCGCTTCGGCCCTACGCTGCGACAAGCGGGTGTTGTAGTGTTTCGTGCCGCGGGCATCCGTATGGGAACCGATTTCAACGATGAGGTCGGAATTTTCATCCATCATTTTTTTGAGCTTTTTCAACTCCGGAATGGCTTCCTGCCGAATGTTGGCGGCGTCAAAATCATAATAAATATGAAGCAAATAAGGAATGGGACTTCCCGTTTCTTTTTTTGACAAACCGTCATCAAAGGTGTCTTCCTTATTTGAAAGCCCATCACCGGTAGCCAGCAAAACCCCTTTATCGTACACCCATCCGTCGGGGTAAACTCCGTCGGCTGGGAGCCCTGTTTTTTTATCAACCCACAAGCCGGTGGAAAGGTCTTTGTAGGTGTAATCCGTTTCGGTTTTATTGGCCAAATCCTGTTCTGCGCCACTATAAATAGTGGGTTGAAGATGGAGGTTTGCTTTAAATGACCTGGAACTCATTTCGCCTTTGGTGCAAATATTATCTTCTACGCCGGCCAAATAGCCTTCTTTCAGGGCTTTCACCTTGTAGCAACAATCTTTGTCCAATTTAAAATAATACCTTCCCGAAATATCTGTTTCAATGGCTTGGGGAATAGCAGCCACGCAATCATTTTCCAGTTGCACAATAGCGCCTTCGAGAGGCAAACCCGTTCCGTCGTCAAACACGATGCCTTCCAACTCAAAATCAGCCACTCTGCGAAGCGGGATTTCAACCATTACGCGGTCGCTTAAACGGATATCGTGGGTGCAGGCTTCTTTTTTGTTGTCTTGGTAGCCTTCCATGCTTGCTTTGAAAGTACAACAGTCGTTGAGCTTCATGTCCAGAATAACCTTTCCGTTGCTATTTGTAGTCAAGCTTTGATTTTTACATTCTGCCAATACGCTGGCCCCTTCGATAGGTTGGTTTGTTTTTTCATCATAAACCAAAATTTCCACTGCGGCGGCGGTTTTGCGGAAGCTGTAAATATCGTCTCCGCCTGCGCCACCTTCTCTGTTGGAAGATAGGAAACCGCAAGTTCCTTCTTCATTGAAAATGATTCCAAAATCATCTGCGATGGTGTTAATAGGATAGCCCAGATTTTCGGGGGTACTCCAATTGCCGTCATCCTTTCTTTCAATGTAGTAAATATCCAAGCCGCCCAAACCTATCAAACCGTCAGAGGCGAAATACAAACGGTCATCCAAAGCAAAGTAAGGGAAAATTTCATGCCCTTCGGTATTCACTTCGGGTCCTAAATTCAGGGGAGGTCCCCAACGTCCGCTTTCCCTTTCGGAAACGTAAATGTCCATGCCGCCAAAGCCTCCCGGCATATCAGAAGAAAAATATAATTTATTGCCATCGGGCGAAAGCGTGGGATGCGCGACGGAATATTCATCACTGTTGAAAGGTAGGCTTTGGAGGTCGCCCCACTTCCCATCCCCTTCGCTCATGCCGTGGTAAACCTTCAACCTCATGATACCTTCATCATCGGTTCCTTTGTGTCCATTGAGGAAATTATTGCGGGTGAAATAAATTTCATCTCCATTTTTGGCAAAAGCAACGGAGGCATCGTGGAATTTTGAATTTATTTCATTGGAAAATTTTTCCGGACGGCCGTAAATGTATTTTCCGCATATCGTATCGCCTCTAGCTTGGCGCATATCGACGTAAAACAACTCCAGGAAAGGGTTCCCCGTCCACATATTCTTGCGTGGAATGATTGGGTTGCGGTCGCGGTCAGAAGAAAACACGAGCCCTCTCTTGTAAAAGACCGGGCTGAAATCGTCAAAATTGGAATTGAAATCGCATCGGGAAACTTCAAAAATGGAGGCGTTTTTGTTTTCCAATTCGTCTTCATAATCACAGGCCCGCAAAAGATATTGCCCCCGAAGGTCATCTGGCACGGCATCTACATATCGCTGAAACCAATCTCTGGCCATGTCGCATTTTCCATTGCGCTGCAACATCATTCCGTAGTAGAGCCGGTGAATTGGTTCAGCCTCTTGGAGGCGAACTACCTGCCCGTACCAGAATTCGGCATTTTCCGTGTCATTGACCTTGCGATAGGCTTCCGCCAAGTTAATCTTCGCCTCGGCAACGTCGTGGTCTTCGAGTATCTTATTGTAAATCTCGATGGCAGTGACGTAATCGAGGCTCACCATTTTCTGACGGCCTTGCTTTAGAAGCGCTTTCTGTGCAAAGTTCGTCCCCAAAATCAAGAAGTTCAATAAGAGGGTTATTATTAGTCGCATGGTATAAAATTTCTTTGGAACCTTCGGGTTAACATGTCATTGGTTTTAGCAACCATTATTTGTATTTGGACAAGTTTTCATTCCAAATGCAAATCGACGAATGACGCTAATTTAAATTCAGTTAATTAAGAAATTACATATTGAAATAAATCAGCATGTAAAAGTATGGAAATGTTTCAATTCAAAATAAGCTCTTCGATAAAAAAAGATTTCTCAATTGTTCTTTTGACCTAAAAGTATCGAGGGGTAACGGCCTTTTTAGTCTTGTAATTAAATTCGTAGCCGACCATTACTTCAATAGATCCGTTTGTCACATTGGATAACTGCGACAAGGGATAGTCATAGGCCATTCCGAGTCGCAAACCATTCGTGAAGAGATAAGACACCCAAATATCTGCTGAATCGAAAGAGCTTTTATCACTGTTGATAGCCGCGAAAGCGGAACGAACAGAGGCTCCTACCCAAAGCGCTTCCTGGAAGAGAAACGAAATGTCTAAATCAAATTCGTTCGGCGCCCCAATATCTTTAAAGCCCTCCAATTTGCTCGAACTCTTAAACAAACCTGCATTTTTCACGAGAATGGAAGGTTTGAAAATCAAGGCGTCGCCGTTTAAAGGAATCGCCGCACCCATCATAAAATAATAATGCCGCACCTGACGGGCATAGATGTTAACTTCACCAATGTTGTCTCGCAAGTCGTATTCCACCAATTGAGGGGAAGAGGCACCTATGTAAAAGTATTTGGAATAATAGTAGATGCCTGCACCAAAATTGGGCAGGAAGCGATCTTCATTTGTCTGAAAGGGAGGGTCATCCACGTTTTGAAGTATCAGGTCCGAAAAATTGGCTTTGTAATTCTCAAACCCCGCCTGAATACCAATGGAAAGTTTTCCTTTCCCCAGCGGTATTCGATACGCATACGAAAGATTGACTCCCAGGGTGTTGGTCGGTCCGATTTCATCATTTATCAGGCTAAGACCGATACCTACGCGCTCATCACGCAAGGGCGTGTGGATGGTTATCGTTTGCGTAGATGGCGCTCCATCTATTCCGATCCATTGTGTGCGGTGGAGCAAACCAACAGAGAGGTGGTCTTTTGAACCCGCATAAGCGGGGTTGAATATCAAACTGTTGAACATGTATTTGGTAAACATGGGATCCTGTTGCCCATAAACAAATCCTCCCACAAAAGTTAAAATCAAGGTGAATGTCAGCGCTCTTTTCATATTACAAGGATTTTGATTGAGAAAAGCCTTGGTTATCAAAGCTCCTTTCACTTGTTGATGCTTGTGGGGGATGTTTACGTTGCAACGCAACAACAAATTACATATTTTATCCGGCAAAAATTGTGCTAGTGCCATCGCAAAAAAGTATTCAACGTTATAAATAAATAATAGACAGCAATTTATAAATTAAAAAAATAGATCTATCTATAAAGAGCCTATCTCCTCAATTCGACAAAGCCCGAAAGGGGTTTTTCTCCCTGTAGGTCGAGCAAATAAAAATAGGTTCCATCCGGCAAATCTTCCCCGCGATACTTTCCATTCCAATTGTTTTTATAATTTTTCGTCCGAAAAACTCGGGTGCCCCAACGGTTGAAAATTCTAAGTTCGTTATCTGGGAAGCTTTCAATTCCCCGGATGAAAAAGAAATCATTGGAACCATCCTGGTTTGGCGAAAACGCGTTGAAAATCAGGAGGTCATCAATTGACCCTAGCATGCAATCTAAATTCACAGTCACAAGGGCCGTATCGCATCCGATGGTGTTGCAAAGAACATAATTAAAACGATCGATACCACAGGAATCTGCCAGTGGAATGTAATCAATTGAGCCGTCGGGATTGGCAAAAGCCAACCCATTATTTGGGCCTAAACCGCCATTGGTCGCATCTAAAATCTCAAC
>CAZJYF010000387.1:2580-4398 GCA_964549665.1 uncultured Saprospiraceae bacterium | reverse complement strand
CGTCTCAGACGTGTGTAATATTTCGTGTCAAGTCAGGAGACTTGACACATCGGGGTTACACTTGAAAAAATTAAAAAAAAGCAACTTTGCGGTTGTGGAAATACACGCAATTTTGAGTATTTCCACGAGTCGTCGGCTACTAAAAAAAGAAAAATTGGAGTTAATATTTCCATTCAAAAATATTGCATTGAACAATTTGATTCCCTTTTTCGAAAAAGGGAAGGTAAAGCAGTTTGTCAAAATAAGAAGAGATAAAGATAAGTTTGAGGAAAAATGTTTTAAACACGATATTGAATTTTTCAAAGACAGACTTCCAAATTTCGAGAATGAAATACTTCAGATAATAGGCACAACTAACCAAGAAACAATTGATTATTTTTTTACTGGGTTATGGAAAAATTATTTGTCCTTAAATGGGTTACTTGAAAAGGATAATTTTATTGAGCAGATTGAAGAGTGGAATAATGAGGCGGAAATTGAATATAATGAGCTTGTTGAGAAAAAAACAGAAGAATATTTTCAAAAGGAAGAACGTGGAAAATATAGTCATTTGGAAATATATGAGGCTTATGAATTTTCTGGATTATACCCTCTGTTTGGACAAACTGAAACAAAAAAAGTAAAAAAGATAAACTACAACTATTACTGCATTGAAGAAAAACCAGACTTTATTCCCCATGAATTTATTGATGAGTATTATGATTTAGTTAAAGACTTAGCAACAGAATTCATGACAATTGCTGTCAAATATGGACAGCCTTGGGCAAAAAGAAAAATCAAGTCAAAACTTGAACCAAATTCACATTTGAAGCCAATCGTTTTCTTTGAAGGAGACCATGATATTTCATTTGTAAGAAAAGCTGCACAACTTCTTGATAAAGAAAAACTTATAAGTCAAGTAGAATTGAGGCAAAGAGGAGGTTGTCATAATCTCGACAAACTTTGGGGAATACTGATCGACGATAATTGGGAAACAATTCAACAAACCAAAATATTGATTTACGATTGTGAGACCCATCGAGGTGATGAAGATTTTGGTCATATTTTTAAGAGGACAATACCATCAATAACAGAGCACACCATTAAAAGAGGTATTGAAAACCTTTTCCCAAACGGAACGATAGAAAAAGCCATTGAGCATAAGAAGGAATTCGTAGATTTTAGGAAAATACACGGAACAAAAAGAGGAATTGAATACACAGAAGAAGTAAATGTAATTAACAAAGATGAAAAGAAAAATTTTTGCGATTGGACTTGTGAAAACGGAACGGTAGAAGATTTTCAAAACTTCAATATTGTATTTGAGATAATTGAAAAAATAATTAAAGCAGCCGACAATACAGCATAAACAACCTAAGCAAAACCCAATGAAACAAATCAAATGGTTTGACCGGAAATTTGAATTTTCCTTTACGCAAAATATTTTTCCATCCGTCCTCGAACGGTTGAAGGGAACACCCGTTCGGTTGAAGGAAAAAATTTCAAAAATTCGGGATGTCCATCTGACTATTAAACTCGACGGGCAGTGGTCCATTTTGGAAAATATTGGTCATCTCATTGACCTGGAACCCATTTGGACGGGGAGGCTGGAAGATATTCTCGGAAAGAAGAAAGAAATGCGGCCGGCAGATTTGGAAAATAAGAAGACGGACCTGGCTAATCACAACTGCCGAAATGTTGCCGAAATCCTCCGGGGATTTTCCGAAACCCGGAAGGCGACCGTAACCAAATTGGAGCAGCTGACGGAAAAGGAAGTCTATCAATATGCCCTGCACCCACGCTTGAAAACGCCGCTGCGGATCATGGATTTATTCCTCT
>CAZJYF010000387.1:0-2480 GCA_964549665.1 uncultured Saprospiraceae bacterium | reverse complement strand
TATGCCCTGCACCCACGCTTGAAAACGCCGCTGCGGATCATGGATTTATTCCTCTTTGTGGCGGAACACGACGACCACCACCTTGCCAGAATTACCGAAATCGATAAACTTCTTACCGCGAAAATTTGACATCAGCGAAACAGTCTTTTTTTTACTTTTTGCGGGCATTTGAATATTAATTGAGATGAGCCGGACTTTTATCGAGGGCAAAGTTTTTCAGGGGAATGATTTTTCGGTGGATGCCCTCCCGAAAGGGGATTACGAAGATTGCCGCTTTGTCAATTGTAGCTTTTCGGCGGCGGATTTATCCGAAATCAATTTTGTGGCCTGCGCATTCGAGGGTTGCGATTTAAGTTTGGCGAAAACCAAAAATACGGCTTTTCGCGAGGTGACATTCCGCGATTGCAAACTATTGGGTTTGCATTTTGACGACTGCCATGACATTTTGTTTTCGGTGGATTTTAGTGGTTGCCAATTGAATTTATCCTCCTTTTATCAGCGAATCATGAGGAACACCAATTTTAAAAGTTGCAGCCTTCAGGAAGTGGATTTTACGGAATCGGATTTGACCGGTTCCGTCTTTGAAAATTGCGACTTTGGCGGGGCGATATTTGAAAACAACCTTTTGGAAAAAACAGATTTTCGAACATCCTACAACTTCTCCATCGACCCCGAAATGAACCGGATAAAAAAAGCAAAATTCTCGATGGCAGGAATTGTGGGTTTGTTGGATAAGTACGATATTGAGGTGGAATAAATCCCGCTAAAGTCCGAAATGATAGGTCTCCACCTCACGGCCACCTCGCCGCTTAAGAATTTGGATAAAAAGTTGATTATCAGACGGTAGGTGAACTTTTAATTGACAAAATACCAAAATTATGTTTTCCTATATTTTTATGAAAATTCTGGAAAGTCGTCCCGAAAGATACGATGTGGGGATTAATTTCTTGTCGGGGGGGCACGCAGCCAAAATGAGAAACCAAATCGTCAAAAAATTTGTGAAGCCGGGTATGCAGGTACTCGACATCGGGTGCGGGACGGGTTTGTTTATGGAGGAGGCAGCCAAAGCAGGTGCCGAAGTCGCGGGGATAGATATTTCCGAAGGCATGTTGAAAGTTGCCGAAAAACGAATGGCGAAAAGTGGGTTGCGGGAAAAAGTTTCCATCTTCAACGCAGGGGTCGTCGAAATGGATACCCTTTTTGGGGAAAACAGTTTTGACCTGATTGTTTCGACCTTGGTTTTCAGCGAACTGTACGCGGAAGAAAGGGCGGTGGTTTTATACCAGATAAAAAAGCTGCTGAAGCCAAAGGGGGAATTGGTCATTGCCGTAGAAGTTCGACCGAAGAATCTTTTAAAACGGATGGCGCATTTTTTTGTCCGCTTGCCATTGACCGTATTGACCTACCTGGTTGCCCAAACGGGAACAAAACCCTGCACCAAGTTGCCGGAAGAATTAACCAAATCGGGTTTTTCCATCCACGGAGAAGAACGCTCCTTTCTCGATAGTTTTGTCGTATTATCTGCGAGGCATTCGCCAAAAACCGGCTTCAATAAAAAGCAATTGCCGATTGTCATGCAGCCCAAAGACGATTTGTCGATTATCCGATCCATTTGGGATTATATTGGCCGCTGGTTCCCAAATCCCGTGGAACCGGGGCTTCGCGCGATCGGGAATCCCGGCAGGAACGCAGCCGTCATTCTTACCTCCAATTTTCACCTCACGGTGCGGCGCGTGGAAAAATCCTTGCGAAATGAAAACGTGTTTTTATTGGTGGCCCCCTCCAACGGCATCAACGTTTGGTGCGCCTCCACGGGGGGCGAATTAACGACCCATTCCGTCATCACGGCGATAAAAACCAGCCGCCTAAATGAAAGAGTGGACCACAACAGAATCATTCTCCCCCTGTTTTCCGCATCGGGAATGGACCTCGACCTCCTGAAAAAAGAAACGGGGCGCAAAGGGCTTTTTGGCCCTGCCTATTCAAAAGATTTGCCCGGCTATCTCCGAAGCCACAAAACCGTTTTTGACCGCAATAAAGCCGATTTTTCTTTCCCTTTCAGGATGGAGATGTTGCTTTCGATGAATTTCATTATTTGGTTCGCCCTCGTCATTGCGGTCTTATTCATTGCCCCGAAAATGCTTTTGCCGGTCAGCCTTTATTTTTGGCTGACGGGCTTTGTGCTGTATGCGGGCTTTCCAATTTTACCCGGCAAAAGTGGTTGGCTCAAAGCGGGGCTACTTTCCATCTTCGAAATCGTGGCTATTGGTTTATATGCTACTTTTATTTTACGAATTCCTGCTTTTGCCCATTGGCAATTAATGCTGGGTTTAACGGGGATTAATTTGATGTTGGGTTTCGATTTAAAGGGCATCGTGGCGGGCTATCCTTCCGAAGCAGAATGGTTGATGAAAAAATTGGGCGTGAAATCCCTCGGGCACCTATTATCGGAACACAAACAAGTCGATGGATTAATACAG
>CAZJYF010000386.1:0-4410 GCA_964549665.1 uncultured Saprospiraceae bacterium | reverse complement strand
TTTCAAAATAAAAAAAAGCCCTACCTTTGCGCTCCGTTTTATAAATCTAAAATAATCAGTTATGAAAAAAGATATTCATCCGAAAAAATATCGCCTGGTGGTCTTTAAAGATTTCTCCTGCGAAGAGTCGTTTCTGACCAAGTCCTGTGCTTCCTCCAAAGACACCATCGTGTGGGAAGACGGGAACGAATATCCATTGGTAAAATTGGAAATTTCCAGCAAATCGCATCCCTTTTTTACCGGTAAAATGAAATTTGTCGATACGGCAGGTCGAATTGATAAATTCAATAAGAAATTCGGAAAAACCAAATTTGCGAAAGCAGAAGAATAATTCGCCCAAGACCCGCGGACTTTGTTTTTCTTGAATCTGGCGCCTTCTAGGGGTACGCCTGAAAAATTGACTACAAAAAAAGCCACAACCTGATTACGGTTGTGGCTTTTTTCGTATCATTGCAGCTAATAAAACCCTGAAAGAAGTCCGCTTTGGCAAAATGCTTCCAAAGCAAGAATTCCTAACTATACGACCCGCTTTCCCAATGGAAAACATTATCCTCTTCGACACCGAAGCTCGCGGCAATCTCCTTCCCCTGACGTTTACCCGCCCCGTTTGTGAATTGAGAATCGGCATTTTGACCATTCGCGAAAAATGGGAAAAATGGCTCCAGGGAAAGGCTTCCTATATTACCGAAGATTATCTTACCGACAAGTTCGACATCACGATTGCCGAGAAAAATTTTATCATCAACGGTTCGGTCCTGCCTTCGAAGGAACTTTGTACCCTTATTTCCCAAATGGAAGACAACGAATCATTTCTCCAAAATGGAGAATTAATTGTCGCAAAAATTGATAGCAACCAATTCGACCGTCTTATGAACGATGAGGATATTGGTGAACTGACGGGCTATGAAGTAGGCGACACTCCCTTCTTGAAAATCAACCATTTATGGGATATTTTTCTCCATAATGACGCTGCCATTCGGTCGGATTTCGAATTGTTGACGACCGGAAGGCAGTCCAATCCCCTGAGCGATTCGAACAGGGTTTTCGGAAGAGAGAACATTTTTCTGGCAGAAGGTGCAAAAATTGAAGGGGCAAGCCTAAACGCCACGCTAGGGCCCATCTACATAGGTAAGGAAGCTGAAATCATGGAAGGGGCGGCTGTTAGGGGCCCCTTTTCTCTGGGGAAAAAAGCGAGGCTGAAAATGGGAGCTAAGGTTTATGGACCGACAACTATTGGTCCTTTCTCCGTCGTAGGTGGGGAGGTCAAAAATTCCCTCATCCTCGGTCATTCCAACAAAGCGCACGACGGTTACCTGGGGAATTCGGTCATTGGAGAATGGTGCAATTTGGGAGCAGACACCAACAATTCCAATCTGAAAAATAATTATTCCGAAGTGAGACTATGGAACTATATCTCGGAAACTTTTGAACCGACTGGTCAGCAATTTTGTGGGCTAATCATGGGCGACCACTCCAAATGTGCCATCAACACCATGTTCAATACCGGGACGGTGGTAGGGGTTTCTGCAAATATTTTCGGCGGGGGTTTTCCACCTAATTTCGTCCCGTCCTTTTCTTGGGGTGGCGTGGAAAATTCTTCTGTCTATCAATTCGACAAAGCCTTCGAAACCGCCGAACGAGTGATGAACCGGCGCAATAAAGAACTCAATGTTTATGAGCGGCTCATTCTGCTAAAAGTGTTTGAAGAAACTGCTAAATTTAGAAAAGAGGAGTAGGTGAAATGATAAATTTAAAAGTGTTGATAGCTAGTCCTTTAGTTCAACGACTTGTTCATTTTATTTTATCAATTTTGCATGAAAGTTCTATTTGGAGATTCCAAACTTTTAAAACAGACAACTTTCCATTTCCAACTCATCCAGAAAGAGGGTGAAAATGCAAATCCATGAAACAACCCCTCTGGAAACGGTGGCTGAGTTATCTTATTGAAATGCACCTAGAAAGTGCACCTAGTGACATCAATCCCCACCTTTATGTCAGTCTGCGAAAAGGGCGCTATCAACTTAGCACCGCCAATGCGGTCTATTCTTACGGCGATTTATACGACAATTTTACAAAGACCTTTCGAAAATTGGATTGGCCGAAAGTGGATGTTCAAAAGGTTTTGGTCTTGGGGTTTGGCTTGGGAAGCATCCCTTTCATGCTGGAAAAGATTTTTAAAAAAAAATGTCGCTTCACCGGGGTCGAAATTGACGAAAATGTACTCTACCTGGCCAACAAATACGTCTTGCCGGAATTGCAGTCATCCATTGAAATATTTAATGCGGATGCAAATGCTTTCGTCTATCAAGGCAGTGAACAATTTGACATGATAGCCATGGATATTTTCCTGGACGACAAGGTGCCACCCCCATTTGAAGAATTGGAATTCTTGCAACAATTGAAGAAACTACTGACCCCAGCCGGTATCCTCCTCTACAATCGCCTCTCGATGTCGAATAAAGATATCCGCTTGACCAATTCCTTTTTTGAAGAAAAATTCAAACTCGTTTTTCCCGACGCTACTTACCTCGACGTGGGTGGCAATTGGATGCTGATAAGCAAGAGTGGAATCTTCATTTGACTCGAAATGTCGCTCCTCAATTACACCCTTCAATGTCCCCGCCCCGATCCATTGCGCCGCTCCACAATTATGTTCCTAATCAATTGCGCCGCCCTTTAGGGCGGTGAAAAAGTCAGAGCAGAATCCGATTTTAGTCGTCAAGCCCTTCCTCCTTTTTTCCAGGATAATAATTGGCTAAAGCCCAAATTGTTATTTAAATTTATCACCGCCCTGAAGGGCGGCGCAATAGAAAAGGGTTCAAATGAAAGGGCGCGATGGAAGGCGAAAGCAAAGTGGAAGGGAGCAATTGGGTGGCAAAATTGCCCCGGTGGAAGTCCATTCGCCACTCAACTCTTCCCCGGGATTTTATAAAATTCCGATTCTCGCAGAAATTGAACGCCATTTTTACTCGGACCACTCAGCATCCTCCGGGCCCGGACAAAGGTATTCAGGCGGTATTCATTGAAATCGGCATCCCCCCTGCGTAGGCTTTCAATTTTTACTGTTCCCGTGGCGTGGATGACCTTGCCGTCCCCCAAATAGAGGGCCACATGGGTAATCTTTTCCTTTTTATCCGCGCTGGCTTTTCTCCCGAAAAAAAGGAGGTCCCCCGGCTCCAAATTTTTCAATGTGGTATCTGTGGGTATTTCAACTCCTTGGTGAACTTGTTGGGAAGCGTCTCGGGACAACAATATGCCGTTGAGGAAGAAGACGGTTTTTGTGAATCCGCTGCAATCTACCCCTTTGCCCGAAGTGCCGCCCCACAAATAAGGACGTCCCATGAACTGCCGGGCAGTGGCGAGGATGTGGTCGGGTGTGGGTTTCCGTGAGGACAGCCACAGGTCGTAGTTCATCACTTCGGCGGCGGGGATGTAAGCCAACCGGTTATCGGGGTATCGCACCTTGGCAAAGCTGCCTTCGGTGCCTGCAAATTGCAAAATATTACCCGCCAGGAGGTCGGAAACTTTTTCGCTCTCGGCATACGGTTCAGAAAAAGAGAATCCGAATTCTTTTAGATAGACCACCTTATCCTTTGCCATCCAATCGTCGAAGGCAGCCTTTGTCATCTGTTCAAAACCACCCGCATCG
The DNA here is from genome assembly GCA_964549665.1 of uncultured Saprospiraceae bacterium. Classification (GTDB taxonomy): domain Bacteria; phylum Bacteroidota; class Bacteroidia; order Chitinophagales; family Saprospiraceae; genus CAZJYF01. The sequence continues at coordinate 761 of CAZJYF010000386.1, read as the reverse complement.
AGCCAGGCGATGTAATTGTCGGGGGTTTGAACGAGGAACCAACCGTTTTCTTTCTTGTAAACCCGAAGCGGGGTGCCGAGGGTGGCTTGCGTCGCCAATTCAGCGGAATGTTTCGGTTGCGACCGGATATTGCAAACCGAGAGCCGAACGATGCCGAAATACTTGTCACCCAAGGACTTAGCTGGAAGAATTTCAATGCTATCCACAACTGAAACTTCCTGGTTGCTCACCTTTTTAAGCAGTGTGGCTTTGGCATTGGGAAGGTTGGTTTCTCCCTTCAAAACGATAGCGGATTCGGCAGGAAGAGCTTCGATTTGGAACAATGCAACCCGTTTGTCAGGAGCATATTTAGCCTTCACTTCGCTAATGGCCTTTTCGGCAAATTCGATGGAAATATTGGATTGACAAGAGCCGAAGAAAAGCAAGAAAGAAAAAATGGAGCAACTGATTGCAACCAGATTTTGCGATAATTTTGAGGTGCTATTAAAACCTCGGTTTTTATGCACAAATGAATCCATTGTTTAAAATTTCCCCAAAATTACTATTTTCCCCGTATCTCCAATTCAATGAGAGTCCCATTCAGAACAAAATGCACCATCGTCCTGATTTTCACCCCTTCAAATAGTTGCTGGAGAGCCAGTTTGCTCAAAAACAACCAATCGCCCAGCCGCTCTTTGGCGTGTTTGTTGGCAGCCTCGAGGTCGCCGGCGAAGCCGGTATTTTGGATGACCGCCAAGCCCTCGTCCGTTTCCAAAACCAAA
>CAZJYF010000385.1:0-4414 GCA_964549665.1 uncultured Saprospiraceae bacterium | reverse complement strand
CGTTCTTGTTCCCCGATTGTCCGATATTGATGGTGTTGCTTTCAATTTCGCCCCCGGCCTGTTTCACAGCAGCCTTGTTTTCATTGCCGGATTGATTGATGCCAAGCAGGTTGGACTCGGTTCCCCGGCCTTGAAAGGTATTGACGTCGTTTTTATTTCCACTTTGAGTGATGGTCGTTTTGTTTCCTTGGGCACCATCCGTCTGAACGGATTGGGTCTTGTTTTGATTCCCCGTTTGATTGACCAGCAAGGTGTTATTTTTCGCTCCGTTGCTCTGAATACCAACAGCCGAGTTTTCGTTGCCCGACTGGTTTAATTTCAGGGAATTGCCCGTAGCACCTCCTGACTGAACCCCCGTTGCCATATTATTGTCGCCCGATTGGTTCAATTGCATGCTGTTGTTGGAAGCCCCTTGCGATTGAATGCCGGTTGCTGTATTCTTATTACCCGATTGGTTGATGCCCAGTGTATTTTTTTTAGCTCCTTTGTCTTGAATACCGGTTGCCTTGTTTTCGTTGCCCGACTGGTTAATCCCCATGGTGTTGCCGACGGCCTGGGATTGAATACCCGTTGCGGAATTCCGATCGCCCGACTGGTTCAATTGCATCTTGTTGTCAGAAGCCCCATTTGTCTGAATGCCTGTGGCAGAATTCTTATTACCTGTTTGGTTGATACCCAAGGTGTTGTTTTTGGCTCCTTTGTCCTGAACTCCGGTTGCTTTGTTCTCGTTGCCCTTTTGATTTATCCCCATAGTGTTGCCTACAGCATTTGATTGGATTCCGGTGGCGGAGTTCCGGTCGCCCGACTGGTTCAACTGCATCTTATTTCCAGATGCCCCCTGCGTTTGAATGCCGGTTGCGGAATTCTTATTACCCGTTTGGTTGATGCCCAAGGTGTTGTTTTTAGCTCCTTTATCCTGAATTCCTTTTGCTTTGTTTTCGTCGCCTTTCTGGTTAATTCCCATGGTATTGCCGACAGCTTCCGATTGAATTCCGGTCGCCGAATTCCGGTCGCCCGATTGGTTCAATTGCATGCTGTTGTCGGAAGCACCTTGGGTTTGAACACCTGATGCCGTATTCTTGTCTCCAGATTGGTTGATTCCCAAGGTGTTGTTTTTGGCTCCTTTATCCTGAACTCCGTTGGCCCTATTTTCGTTGCCCGACTGGTTAATTCCCATGGTGTTACCTACCGCCTGAGATTGAATACCCGTAGCTGAATTCCGGTCGCCTGATTGGTTCAATTGCAAAGTATTGTTTTTGGCTCCTTTGTCCTGGATGCCGGTCGCCGTGTTCTGGTCCCCCGACTGATTAAACTGAATTTTGTTGTTTACCGCATTAGACTGAATGCCAGTTGCTGAATTTTGATTTCCCGATTGATTCATTTGAATGCTATTGTTTACTGCATTCGTTTGAATGATTTTCGCTGTGTTCTGATCTCCCGATTGGTTTTGGAGGGCTTTATTATTCCTCCCATTTTGGAGAACATCAGCCGAGTTTTCCTTTCCGGACTGATTCGTTGTGTTGGTATTTTGGGCCGAAAGCAGTCCAAAGAAAAAGAAAATAATAACTGTGATTGAGATTAATCTTGACATAGGTGCAAAGTTTAGTTTGAGTGAGTCCATAAATAAAAATTTCTATGCTGTGAGTCTTTGTCCAGTCCTGACATTTTTCCACACCTTTTTGATATTAACCTACGCGGAAAAGACCTCAGGACTACAAGGGATTAAGAATAATTAATTTACGAACACGTAATTAATAATGAATAAATTTCTTCTTTCAAGAGGGGGAAGTAAGAGTGCAAAGAAAATGGGTATGGAGGGGTTGAAAAAAATTGGACTAAAATCAATTGATTGTCACTTCCTTTTCTGTTTTCAAAAAGCAAGCGAAACCGTAAAATTCTAATTTTCAATTCGGCTGACTCATGCTTAATTTTTCTTGGTTATTCGTCAGATAGAACCTGACCAAACCCGCCGTATTTTTCACGTTTAACTTCTGCAAAAGATTGCGCCGGTGGGTATCAACTGTCCGGGGGCTGATGTAAAGACGCTCTGCGATTTCTTTATTGGTCATCTCATTGGTAATCAAATACAAAATTTCAAGCTCTCTTTCAGATAAATCTTCGGAAGAAAATTTGTTCGGTCGGTTAACCTTGGCTAATGGACTTTGGATGTTTTTTACCAACATCTCAAACATTTCTTTTGAAAAGTAGGTTATTCCGTTCGCGACTGTTCTAAGGGCGGTCAACATTTCATCCCCGGCAGCGCCTTTGTAAACAAAGCCCAACGCGCCTGCTTTAACCATTTCGACAATAATAGCATCATCCCGTTCTGTTGAACAAGCTAAAATTTTCACGTTTGGAAATGTACTCGTAAGGATTTGGGTCGCTTCAATGCCACTGACTTTAGGCAGGTGGATATCCATCAAAACGACGTCGGCAGGGTCTTTTTTATAGTAAAAACTGGCATCTTTCCCATCGTCGGCAATGCCAGCAATTTCAAAATTTTCACTTTTTTGAATTAGGAATGATGTGCCTGTTTGAAAAATCAGGTTGTCCTCAATAATCAAGACCTTAATTTTGTCATCCATAGTTCAACTTTTAACAATGTTATCGTCCCTTTCATAATCATCGGGTGAATGCAGAAAGGGTAGTTTATTGGGTGGTAGGTAGTCAGACAAAATTATAATTCCAATTTTTATTCAAATTCCAGTTCAAGAGCAAGTTTTTAATTGAACAGCAAGTTGAAAATATGTTATGATAAAATTGCCAAAGTACTGATGAGGGGAAGATTTCTGAGAGGGGAGAATAAATACGGGGACAGTAGTTTAGGAATAATCAAATTTTGTGCCATCCAACAATGAATTGTTGGATAGAAGACCAACTTTGCCTTATTCTTTCAAGAATTTCATTAAAGTTTATTGAGAACAGCAGAAATGGACTCTTATCCTTCTACTGTAGGTCGCCTCGATTGGAAGAGGTTAAAAGGAGTTGGCAGGCCTTTTCAATGGCTTTAGAGCATTCTTATCCTTATTACAAGGAAATGCTCCGTTATTCATTGGAAAAAGACATTCCTCCTCACCTGGATATTCTTTATAATAATTCAGCGGTTGTCCTAATTTCCATATATTTGGGCAATAATTAAGACTTCTTTTTTTGCGCGTTTCAATGGATTAATTTGATTTTTTCCCTAATTTAATCATTGTAAATCGTGAATCTTTTTGGACGAAAGTATTTTAAAATAAATTGTAATTCATGCGACTGACGCACGAAATGCTCAACCGGTTGGATAAGTTGGAAGGGAAATATGCCGTGATGGGGCAGGACATGCTTTCCTACCTCGATGGCTTGCTATATGCTGATTATCTCACCTATTGGGACTACATTCATTTGGATACCCTGCTGAGTTTGCAAACCCCCCGAACGCCCATACCCGATGAGGAAATTTTTATCCTTTACCACCAAATTACTGAACTCTATTTCAAATTAATTCTCAATGCGATTGATTTGGTGATGGAAAAAGAAGAGCTGGAAGTTTCTTTTTTCAAAAGGCAACTGAAACGATTAACCGGTTCTTTTTCGCACCTCATCCATTCCTACGACATCATGGTCGAGGGCATGGACAAAGAAGAGTTTTTGAAATTCAGGATGAGCCTGCTTCCGGCAAGTGGTTTTCAATCGGCCCAATACCGGATGATTGAAATTGTGAGTACTGATTTGTATCGTTTGGTTCATACTTCCAAAAGAGATAAGGTGACGCAACGTACTCCTATTGAAGAAATTTATCAGCTACTTTATTGGAAATCGGGTGCCACAGAACTGGCCACCGGGAAAAAGACGCTAACCCTTCGGCAGTTTGAGCAAAAATACGGAAGGGAGTTCATCCAACTTGCCAAACAGGTAAAGGACAAAAACCTGTGGCAGTGTTTCAAAAAGTTGGAGAAGGAAGGGCAGACGGATGCTGGATTAGTTGAACTCTTGAGAGAATATGACCTTCAGGTAAATGTGCGCTGGCCACTGATGCACTACCGTTCTGCCGTCCGATACCTCGACCGCAAACCGGAAGCCATCGCAGCAACCGGCGGCACGAACTGGCAAAAATATCTGCCTCCTAAAAATCAGCGCGTGGTCTTTTATCCGGACTTGTGGAAAGAAGAAGAGATGGAGAATTGGGGCACTAAGTTGCAATAGCGTTGAGGTCAATCCAATCAATTGCAAAGAACAATAAAACGACCGCTATCTCGCTGTCCTAATTCCATCCCTTAACGGAAAATCTGAAAATCCAGATTCTGACCGGTTGCGTATCACCAAAACGGATTGAAGAATTAATAAAATTGGTGAAACAGTAACAAATGGATTATCTTTGGGGCACTTCCGTTCTACTTCACTTTATACGACAAACAATTTCCTGTCATAGTTT
>CAZJYF010000384.1:0-4425 GCA_964549665.1 uncultured Saprospiraceae bacterium | reverse complement strand
TTTCCGATTTTTTCCCGGACCGCGGGATTACGAGCCGGCAAACGATATTCTTTATCGAAACAATGGGAACGGCACCTTCACAGATGTAGCCCGAGCAGTTGGGCTTTCCCGGGGAGGCAAAGGGCTTTCTGTGATAGCTGCCGACTTCGACAATGACGGCGATGAGGATATTTTCGTCGGCAATGATTCTACGCCCAACTTTTTCTACGAAAATAAAGGCGGCAAATTTCACGACATCGCCCTTCGGGCGGGCGTTGCCTTCGACCCCGACGGCGTGGAAACCGCCGCGATGGGTTTGGACGTTGCCGATGTGGACGGCGACGGGAACCAAGACCTCTACGTGACCAACATGGTCTTTGAATTCAACAACTTATACCACAATTTAGGCTCCCTGTTTTTTGAAGACCTGACCAAATCCATGCACCTCGACAAAGACAATTACCGCCATGTCGGTTGGGCAACCCGTTTTGTGGACTTCAACCAAGACGGCTACCTCGACTGCTTTGTTGCCAACGGCCACGTGGTGGACTACATCGAGGGATTCTCCCAAAGCATCACCTACCAACAGCAAAACCAGCTTTTCCTCGGCGATGGAAAAGGACATTTCAAAAACGTCGCCAATCAATGCGGCAAATACTTCAAGAAAATGCACGTCAGCCGGGGAGCGGCTTTCGGCGACTACGACAACGACGGCGACATCGATATCCTAATCTCCAATTCGGGAGAAGCGGCAGAACTCCTCCGCAACGATGCCCCTGCCAACAAACAATGGCTCAAGATTCGACTAAAAGGGCAGCGGCCGAACACCCACGGAATCGGGGCAAAAGTAATCACCCGCTTTGGAAATAGCAGCCGGACATCAGAGGTTCGCTTTGCCACCTCCTATCTGAGCAGCAGCGACCCGACCCTGCATATTGGCCTGCGGCCGCAGGAGGTAGAGGGTTCGGTCAAAGTCATCTGGCCTTCCGGGAAAGTATCTTCCCGTAAAGTGCGGGCGGGAAATCTGATCGTTATCGAGGAACCAAAATAGGGAATGGTTGGTAAGGTGGAGACAGCTCCGTCCATTCAAACAAGGTGTGAAAAATATAAATTACGAGGCACAAAAGATTGCATTGTCCTGATTACAATCACAATGGACGGAAGGAAGTATTTTCTGTTGCCAATTCATTTCCTGCAACCTGCTTTTTCGTTTTTGAAAACATTTTTCGCAGGAAGAAAAAAGTTTCAAATCCCACAAATCGGCAAAAACGCGACCGGCTTTTAGCCCGATGCCGTAATCCAGAACGCATTCCAGTGATCCCATTCGGGGCGAAGAAAAGTAGCCTTCCCTTTTCAATTGGTCCATCGCCCCATTTCCCGCACGCGTAGGGATGACCGCACAGCATTCCACCCCCACTCCAAAGGCAAAATCAAGGCTGCGTTTCGCCCAAAGCACCCCCTCGGCTTCGGTTAAGAAAGGAGGACGCAAAAGAATAAATGCCCGGCTCGCAATGCGGTGTTTCGTCAAAAAATGAATGGATTTTTCAAAGTCGATTAAATCCATCCCCTTGTTCAGCTTTTGCAGAATTTCGGGATGAACAGTTTCCAGTCCGAGCGCGATTTGTAAATCAGGCTTGAGCATATCGCGAAATTCCAAACAGCGCTCATTGATCAATTTGGGATGGCATTCCACAATCACCGTTTCAAAACCGGCGAGCAAGGATGCCACCGCCGCGTAATCGGAAAGAGGGATGGCTTTGCTGTCAAAAAAATTGCCGCTGTTGTACAATTTTATGTGCTTCGCCGGGGGAAGTCGGCTAAGTGCCCATTCAATTTGGACTGGAATGGCGCCGGATGCCACGGTATCGTCGGTGGTGTTTTTCCAAAGGTCGCACATCAGGCAACGAAACGGACATTCCCGGTTGGTCAAGAATATCGTCGCCACATCTTCCACCTGTCCGGATGGGGTGCGCTCTTTTTCAACGAGATAAGCATAGGGTCTATCCGGGTTTAGGGGATTTTTTTCCCCGCGAAGGGATAAAATCCAAGCGTCGTCAATTTTAAAAGGAGTCAATTTTGGCATTACAAGAATGGAGGAAGAAAAAGATATTTCAATAAAAAATCCTTCGAATTCAAGCAGGTATTTTAGGAGGCAACTTGAAAATACCTCCTAAATTCACCTTTTCAAAACACTGTTTTTCAATGAATTATAAAAACTACACCGACCATTGATAGCAAAATGGCCAGAAAGTCTTTCATCTTAAATCTTTCATCTCAAGTCTAATCAACCATAAATCGCTTGAAATACCTGCCGGAAGTCACTCTTATTTTCCGGAAAATGGGCTTCAAAAACACCCCGTTCGGCCGCCCCATGTTGAAACCGCCTTTTCGGGAAAACCGGCATATCCATCCCGGTGACGGCTTTCACGCCTTGGGCCACAATCGCCCCTTTGAGGTCGTACAATTTTTCGTGACTCCAATCCGTCCAATCGATGAACGGAATCCCCTCGGCGACCTCGATGACGTTTGGCAGGGTGTAGGGGCTAAATCCTTCGAAGCCCAAAACCGCTCCGGGGGCATAGGTGCGCATATAACTGCGGCTCAAACCGCCGGAATAGGTAAGTGAGTGTTTCATGGAGTCGACCCCCCAGCCTTCCTGATAGAGCATCAGGTTGTTCAGCACAGACCGGATAGTCAATTCGGGATTTTCTTCAATCGGATAATCCTTCAGATTCTCGTCGCCTCCATCGCCATCGAGGAGGTATTTCCAATCGGGATAGCGGTGGCGAATCCCCTGCAGCAGCGCCCAATTCATCGTCGCCGATTGGATGTCCAAAGGCTTGTAGTCTTCGACAATTTGGATGGTTTTTTTCCAATCCAATTTGGAAGGCGCAATTTCGATGGGTTCGAGAAACAAGCCGAGGTCGAGCGATTCCAGGAATTTTCTCGCCTGCAAAAGGTCCTTGCCTTTGCCATCTACGCTCAGGCAAAAAGCTTTGAGCCGCGAAGGGCTTTCGCCCAATTCCCGCAACGCGTGGTAGGTGAGCAGAAAGACAGAACCACTGTCGATACCGGCAGAAAAACTCACCCCCACCGGACCTGTTTTAGCCTTGAATTGCAACCATTTTTTTATTTCCCGGTACAAGACCTCCATGTACAGTTCCCCTACTTCGGCAGTGGTTTTGCCGCAAAATTTGTTGCGCTCCGGGGTGAAAAAACGCTCGTAAACCGGATTGGGGTCGGGGCAGCCGAGGAGTTCAATTTTGGTGATATAATGCGCCGGGACCATCCGAGTGTAGGAAGGATGGAATTGATCGTCGAGGCCTTCCTTTTTTAGATATTCAAAAATGGTGTCGATGCGTTCTCCAATAATCAGACAGGGTCCGTCAATCAGCTTGGCGATAAAATATCGGAGTGGCCGCCCTATCGAGCGCGCCATTCGAACCGTCTTGCCTTCGACCGAAATGAGGGCAAACTGCCCGTCAATTTGGCGAATGGCCCGGGCATCGCCGGAATTCACGATCTCACGAGCGGCCTCGTTGCTCATGTTGTAAATAATGTTGTTTTCCTGCTTGGTTAAATCAACCACGCGATGCACATATTGACTTTTCATAAATCACTACTTTTTTTGACAGGCTTCAAGCCATCCAAACTTTAGCCATGTTAATTAAAAAAAATCTTTCCTTTTTGTACCAACAAATACGTCCAATTAACTTTGAAGGAAGTCCCAAATTTACCGCAAAATGGGAAAAATTTCCTTTTTATGGAAGGCAGGTTTTATAAAAAGTACTTCAGCAAAAATAATCCTCACTTTCCAAGGGGTTTCAACCCCTCGTCGCGGCAATGCAAGGGGTTGAAACCCCTTGGAATAACAGAATCGATAATTTATATGCTGGCACTTATTTTCAAATTGCTGATAATTATTTTATAGCCATCCGGGTCCAATACCATCAGGCCATTCTTTCTCCAATAAGGGTTTAGGGGTTCTACTTTTTCGATGCCGTAATTATCTATATTTTCAATGAGTTGGTGGTACTCCTTTTGGGTGGAAGGATAAAAAACCAAAATATTATCCTCATCGAAATGATGATTGGCTTTTGTTGAGGAGCACGTAAATTCCAAATGCCAACCGAGCTTTGGTTTGCCAATAAAAACACCGTCATAGCCATCGTGATTCTCAAAAGAGCCTAACTTTTCTAAATTTAAAACCTTGCAATAGAATTCAGTCAACCGCGCCAAATTATCCGTATGCCTTGCAACTCTTAAAATCATTGATTCCTAAATTTAAAATTTTACCTGACCCTTGGCACCAAAAATTTCTACAACAACCAGCCTCCGGGCAACATTTATTTGGCGAACTACCTTTGCAAAAATAAGTAGCACGACTGGCAAAAATAGCAAGTTTATGTCTCAGGTGGTAAGTAAATCGGAATATCTGCGGAGGGC
>CAZJYF010000383.1:0-4429 GCA_964549665.1 uncultured Saprospiraceae bacterium | reverse complement strand
AAAGTATTCTATTTTTGCAAAAATTAAAAATAATAATGGTTCATACGAAGAACGAAAATGAAATCCATGGCAGCCAAAGTTTTCTTCATAAATTTCAACACTATCTCGGTGAGTTTGTCTATGGTGGCATTGATGGTAGCGTGACAACTTTTGCCGTTGTTGCGGGTGCGGCAGGAGCAGATTTGAGTTCTGCCATCGTACTCATTCTTGGTTTTGCCAATTTGTTGGCGGATGGCTTTTCAATGTCTGTAGGCGCTTTTCTTTCTACCAAATCGGAATTAGACAATTTTGAAAAACACAAAAAAATTGAATATTGGGAAATTGAAAATATTCCCAAGGCAGAAGAAGAGGAAATTCGTACCATCTACCGGGAAAAAGGTTTTGAAGGAGAGCTTTTAGAAAAAGTCGTGGAGATCATCACTGCCGACAAAGACCGGTGGGTGGATGTGATGATGAAAGAGGAATTGGAAATGATAAAACAGCAAAAAGCACCTATTAAAATTGCCTTGGTAACCTATCTCTCTTTTTTGCTCGTTGGCATCGTGCCCTTGTCGGTTTATGTGGGAGATTATCTGTTTGACATCCAAGGAAACCTATTTTTCTATTCCTGCCTGTTTACTTCCCTGGCCTTCATCCTGATAGGTTTCTTCAAATCGTATGTGACGCAAACAAGCCGTTGGAAAGGGATTGCCGAAACACTTATGCTAGGCACTATCGCTGCTACCGTCGCTTATCTTGTCGGAGATGTATTGGAACGAATCCTCACCTGACTTCCGGTTTTTCCAAAAAAACTTCTTCCCGGAATGCGTAATTAAGCAAGTCAAAAGTCGAAAGGATGCCAACCAATTTTCCCGCATTATCCACCACAGGCATGGCGTGAAAGAGGTTTTCTCTAAAAAAGCCCATCGCCACATCAATGGTATCCTCGGGGGAAAGTTTGGCAACCTGGCTGGTCATCACTTCACTCACCAATAGGGAACGGGAGATAGCATCGTTGTATTCTTCTGCTCTCGCCGATTTAAAAAGGGTGAAACCATGTTGAATTCTGAAATTATCTGATTGGCTGATAATACCAACTACTTCTCCGCCTTCTTTGACCACCGGGACATGGTGAATATTGTTCATCCTGAAAATATCATTCACTTTGTCCATCGTATCATCGGGCCGCACAAAGAAGACCTTTTTCGTCATTAATTGCCTAACTTCCATTGCTTTATTCATTGCAAAATTATTGTTAATGGAAAAGTTCAATTATTTAAAGACGCTGTATTAATAAATTTCTTCTTTCAGGTCAATGTTTCAGAAGAGGATTCTTCGACCGGCGATTTAAAAATATATTCCAACAAATCATGCGTCGTCAGAATACCTGACAATTTGCCATCCTCGACAATAGGCAACGCATGAAACTTATTTGCCAAAAAAATATCGGCGGCAAGTCCAATGCTATCTTCCGGGTCAAGATGTATGGGATATTTTGTCATTATGTCTTTCGCAACCAACACACCATCCTCTCGTCCGGTTCCCGTTTTTTCCGTTGTATCTGGAGAGCCAAAATGAACCATTTTGAGAAAATCTTTTTTGCTGATGATACCAACCAATTGTTCCCCTTTTTCTACTACCAAAAGATGATGAAAGTCGTGTTTTTCAAAAACGGCGCGAATGGCAGAGATGCAATCCTCCTGTCCAATAGTTATCAAATCAATCGTCATTATTTCACGGATAGCAGTATTAGGGTTCATTTTCAAAAAAATTTACCTTGTAAAAAAACCGGGAGCTACTTACAAATTGAAGCAACTCCCGATGAACACCTCTCACGATATAGCTTTCAATTACATACAATAAATATCTTTAGTTGCTTTCTGTTTTTATTGGCATCTTGGTTCGACCTAAAGAGTTGAATTCGTTGCCATAATTTTCACTTAAATAAAAAGCCCAACATACAAATTTGAAGCAATCCAACTCCTTAATGAACTCCGAGTCAAAAATAAGAGATGTAGGAAGTTTCGGGGATGATAATTGTCAGCAGAAAAAATGATTTTTGTCATTCAAAAAGTTTTCACAAAAATTAAAAAGAAATTAGACTCTCATTCTATCCCGACGTGAAGTATTAACAAGGGTAATTTTGTATTTAAAACCATCGTCTTCGTCATGCTTTTGTGTAATATGTCTTTCCAAAAAATTCGTTGTTGGGCTACCATCACAACTAAGTCTATATCGTTGTGAAGAATATAGTTATTCAATCCATCCACCACCGAATGAGCATCAGTGACGGTCATATTGAACGCAAATGAAGGGGTATCCTCTCGAAAAAGAATTTCAAAAATCCGGTTTTCAACTACCCTATAATCATATTTTTCATTTTCCTCCCGGACGTGAACAAAATGAACATTTGCATGGAACAGGGTAGCAATGTTTACCAACCGTTTTAAAGTCAATTCATTGGTTGCTTCAAAATGACTTGCAAAAAGAATGTTTTTGAAACCTGTAAACTGCACCTTCCCCGGTATCAAGAAAACTGGGCAGCCTGCCCTGCGCGATACATCCGTTGAAATAGTGCCAAACAACTTGCCAATCACTCCATGAGAACCCGTAGTTCCCATCACTATCGCTTCTGTTTCAGGCGACTGCGAAAATTTAATAATTTCCCATTCAGGCAAACCGACAATGGCTTCATACTCGATTTGGACCCTAGATTTTATCGAGAGAATATCACCCTTTCTTTCAGGCTCCATAAAGGCTTCTAATTCATCAGATAAAATTTCGCCCTGCCCTCTTTCGGCCCTAATGACAAAAGGATGTATCGTGTTGAATGAGCCGGAAAATATATGAACAACTTTCAGAGAGACCCCTAAAACCGGAGCCAATTCCAATGCAAAATTGAAGGCATCTTTTGAAACGTCGGAAAAGTCGGAAGGGACAATTATCCTTTTCATAGCCGCCTTGTTTATTGATGAGGTCACTCATCAAAATGAAGCACCAACAAAGGAATCTTCGAATGGATAGCCATTTTCCTGGTCATACTTTTATGAAAAAGGTTCTCCATAAAACTGCGATGAGCTGTTGCCATGACAATGAGGTCAATGTCATTTTCGCAAGAATAACGGTTCAACCCATCAAGAATATCCGCACTGTCAATGTTAACAAGGCGAAAAGTTGAACCGGGCGCATTGGCTCTGAAATTCTGTTCAAAATTTACGTCTTCCACGCGGTAGCCGTTAAGCTTGTTTTCAAAAATGTGAACAAAATGAATATCTGCATTGAACCAGCCGAGGAAATCAATGAGCCGTTGAAGTAATACCTCGTCAGCTTTTTTGTGATCGCTGGCATAAACCACTCTTTTAATCCCCTTAAAATTGGCTCCTTTAGGGATAAGCAGCACCGGGCAATGCGACTGCTGGGCAACTGAAATGGAAACACTGCCAAAAATTTTTTCCAAAAAACCATTTTCTCCAGTGGTTCCCAAAACGACCATATCAACCTGTGCTGAGGAGGACAAACGGATAATTTCCTCGGAAGCAAAGCCCAGCCTTAGCTCGTGTTCCAACCCCATGGTCACTGAAGATTCCTCCCTGACGGACACCTTGTATTTATTAACAAAGTACTCCAATCTTTCCATTTTCTCTGTCACATAATCCTGTGAAGGTTCCATGAGGTATGGATAGGCAGGATCCACCTCCGGATGGTAAACATGGACCACCTTCAAAGAGGCCCCGCATTCAGAAGCAAGGCCTTGCGCAAAGCGAAATGCTCCCTTGGCTGTTTCGGAAAAATCAGTTGGAACCAGGAGGTTCTTTAGCGTATAAATACTAACCTCAGGTTCGACCAAAAATTTGAGCATTATTTTCAAATCGGCAACACTTGGGACCTTCTTTTGAAAAATCACTCTTCCGTCAACCACCAAAGCAGGGATGCCTGCAATATCGTATTTTATCAATTCATCCACATCGGAAATCTCTTCCAGTCTAGCTTCCACCTCCAAGGCCTGCAAAGCGGCTACCACATTGGACTTCAAACTGTTGGTCTCTCCATAGCCCTGAACTCCTAGAATTTGAATTTTAGCCATGCCTTTTCACATTTGCTGTTTTGTAATCACTGAGCTGGATAGGTTCATCTGCTAAGGCTTTGGTGATATCATAGGTAGTAACAATACCCATTAATTCATCCCCCTCAATCACCGGAATAGCATGGAAATGGTTTAACCTGAATATTTCCAAAACTGTCCTGATGGGTTCTTTACTATCTACTTTAGCTAATCCCTTAGTCATCATCTCTTCAACTTTCCAGACATTAAGTCGGTTTTCGGACAGTTTCTTGTCTTGTTCGCTGCGCACAAATCCGTGCAAAAAGTGAATGAAATCTGTTTTACTGACCATGCCAACTATCTTTTTATAGCAGACCACCGGAACATGGTGGATATTGTTTTTATCAA
>CAZJYF010000382.1:0-4460 GCA_964549665.1 uncultured Saprospiraceae bacterium | reverse complement strand
CTATGTTGCAATCATCCCGCCGGAGAGCAAGCGAAATGTGACTTTGCCCCCGTAGACCGACACCGAGAAAGCCCAAATTGATGGCTGATTTCGGCGGACCAGAAAGGATGTTGAAATTGGATTTATCTGAAGTGGCAGGTAAGGCCAAACCCGCGCCTGCAAGGGCAGTTGTTTGCAAAAATTTTCGCCGGTTTAAAGAATTCATAATTAGAGATTGAAGGTGAAAAAAATCAAAACACATGTGCAAGATGGCAATTTCCAGGTTTCTATCCCAAAATTTGAAGCCAATCCCAGTTTGATTTTTTCGAATTTGAAAACTTGAAAATTTTACCTTTGCCTCCATGCGATTGAAAATTCAACAACTCGAATCTACCGCCCGGCAATTGGAGCCGACTCCCGAAAAAAGAAACGAATGGAATCAAGGCATCCAAGCCTACGCGGATGCCTTTTTGGATGCTATTGAAAGTGCCAAAGGATACGATTTTTCCACCCGACAGGGCAAAGGAATTTTGGACATTTCTTTTGACGACGAACAAAAATCCCTCGAAGAATTGTTGGCGATAATAAAGAAAGAAGTGGACAGCGCAGGCATCAACCCTGCCTCCGGAGGGCATCTCGGCTACATTCCAGGTGGAGGGGTTTTCCCGACGGCCATGGGGGATTATCTTGCTGCCGTCACCAACCGCTACGCAGGCATCTTTTTCGCCAACCCCGGCGCGGTGCGGATGGAAAACCAGCTCATTCGATGGATGTGCAATCTGATTGGCTACCCCAAAACAGCCTTGGGAAACCTTGCTTCCGGCGGTTCTATCGCCAATTTGATTGCCATCGTTACGGCAAGGGATTTTAAGGAAATAAGGGCAAAAGAAGTCGAACGGGCCGTTATTTATTTGACGCAGCAGGTTCATCACTGCATCCAAAAGGCGATTCGAATTGCCGGATTAGCAGAAGCCCCGATTCGGGCTGTACCGATGGATGCCCAGTTTAGGATGGATGCCGCTGCCTTGGAGGAAATGATAGAAGAAGACAAAGCAAACGGATTGAATCCCTTCCTCGTCGTGGCTTCGGCAGGTACCACCGACACGGGTGCGGTGGACCCCCTTGAGCTAATCGCCCGCATTGCAAAAAAGAACGAGCTTTGGTACCACGTCGATGCAGCTTATGGCGGGTTTTTCCTCCTTGCCGATGTGACAAACCCCGACGGGAGTACCCTAAAAGAAAGCTTTCGGGGCATCGAGCAATCCGACTCCCTTGCCATTGACCCTCACAAAGGGTTGTTTCTATCCTATGGTTTGGGGGCAGTTTTGATAAAAAACGTGGATGCCCAAGTCCAATCGCACTACTACCGCGCCAATTACATGCAGGATTCCTTCGACGCCAAAGAAGAACTCAGCCCTGCGGACCTTTCCCCTGAATTGACAAAACATTTCCGGGGTATGCGTATGTGGCTACCCTTACAACTATTTGGTCTCAAGCCTTTCAAAGCTGCCCTTGAAGAAAAAATCTGGCTGTGCCGCTATTTTTACGAAGAGGTGCAGAAGATTGGTTTTGAGGTGGGCCCCTTCCCCGAACTATCGGTAGCCATTTATCGCTATTTGCCGCAAAGGGGCGACGCAAATAAATTCAACCGGAGGCTCGTCGAATGGGTGCAAAAAGATGGGCGTATTTTCATTTCCTCCACCTCAATCGAAGGCGTTTTTTGGATTCGCATCGCCATTCTTTCTTTCCGAACGCATTTGAGGCAAATTGATTTGTATTTGGAAATTTTGAAAAAGGGCGTTCAAATATTAAATGACGAATAATGAACAAAGCCTGCCCAATTCAGGTAGTTGTTTTATTATTGTCTCCTTCTTCCAAGGTGCAATCTCCTCCTTGCCGACCCGTCTAATAGCAATTGTTTCAATGAAAAAACGTGCATGGCAAACGCAAAAGGAACGATGAAACCCGGAATCCAAATGAACGGAAAATTGGCGACAAAAGTGTTGGCCGGCTCATTCAAAAAAACTCTGAATGGAGATGGCGTCGAGAGCAAGGCGATCGCAAAAAAGTTGAAAAGGAGTAAAATGCCGAAAATGTTCCAAATGATAGCTTCGAAACGCAGATACCATCCCTCCCGGAAAAACAGATGACCTCCCAACAAGGCCGTAAGCCCTACGATAATATCCTGATTGAGCCAATAAAACGTCATTTGAGATGGTACGAAACCGCCCAAAAAACCCAACCACAGCATTCCTTCCACTAGGATTCGAAAAGACTGAACATAGATAAGCCAACTTTTTGGAATGATTTTCAAAATGAGGGTGAAGAAGCGGGAAAAAAGTAAAAAGACAAGTAGCACAAGCGGCGGCAAAAAAGCAATAAAAAGGCGGGGCGGTAAGCTGTCAAAATGTTGGAAAAAGTCCAAAAAAGAAAGGATAGCTAAAATGGCAAGCCAAAAGAAAAAGCCCAAGCCAATGAAAGTCAAAAGCTGTTTCCGTTTGTTTTCTTTGATTCGAATTTTTTTGAAGGCGAACTTTAAGCTGTAAAGCATAACCGCCAAAAGCCCCAAAACCAAAATGAAAATAATCGATTGAGCAACAAAGTAATAAGAGGCATTCATTCAAAAAGGCTTTCATCGATTTGTAAATCAAGTCTTTAAGATAATCTAAAATTGGCTGTCATCGCTAAATTCCTCCAAAAAAATCTGGCAAAAAGGGTGAACTGACAAAATAACCGGGAATTGTGCGAGATAGCTTAAAGTCCTCTCATTCTTCCTCTTCGCCGGATATTTTTTCGGCAGCCGCTAATTCGGCTGGGGGGGCATCCTCTCTTTGCACCTCCTCCACAATTTTCCCGAAGTCTTCCAATGAAACCGATTTTTTATTGATGGTCACTACCTCCTTCACCGCATGAAACACTTTTTCGGTTAAAATTATGTTCATTGCCTTTTCAACCTCTTTTTGGTTTTTCATCATCCGCTCCACCATTGGGTCAAGAAAATTGCCATCGCTAACCCCAGCTCCACCAAAATAGGAAGATATTTGATTCCTGAAATAGGCAAGGACTTCTTCCTCAGAAACCTGAATCTCAAATTTCTTTGAAAGTTTAGATCTGATGAGTGACCAACGCAAGCCGGCAGCAAAATTCGCAAAGTCTTTTTCAATCAGTTCTTTGGTGTTTTCTTTGTCGGACAATTTCAACCAACGCTTTAAGAAACCTTCAGGTAGGGCAATGGCACCTTGAGTTTTCTTCTTGATAGTCTTGTGAAAATCCCTGAACAAGAGGCTTTCCGTCTGTCTTTCATAATGGGCGGCGATATTTTTCCGAATTTCTTCCCTAGCCTCCTCTTCGGATGTAACCTTGCCTTCCCCAAAAACTTTATCGTAAAATTCTTGATTCAATTCAGCAGGCACAAGTTGGCTGGACTCTTCGATGGTCGCTTCGAAAAACGGTCCGACTTCAACTCCCTCCGCAATCTCTTCCTCCGTCATTTGGAGGTAATGCTTCTTGGCCCCTTTTTCGTCTTCAAATTCCTCCAATTCAAAAATATTGACCCGAAATGTGTCACCTACCTTTTTTGAAAGAATCTCATTTTTCACCTCTTCATTCTTAATATCAGCCACTAATATGCTAAAAACAGATTCTCTCCCTTTTTCTTTTAAAGACTCCCCCTCAAGTTCCTTAACACTCAATTTTAACAGGCCATTTTCTTCGATTTTATCATCTGACAAAACCTTTTCGCCGTATTCTTTCTGTAGGTTTTCTAATTCTTTTGTTATAAGTTCATCCCCAACTTCTACCAAATATTGCTCGTATTCATCCTCTTCTGAAACTCCTACCACTTCAAAATCGGGAGCAATCCCGACATCAAAGCGAAACACATAATCCTCTAACTCCCGGCAATTAAATTCTATCGGGTCCTGACCTTCCGTTGGAATTGGCTGCCCCAGAAAATTGGATTCGTCCTTTTCAAAAAAGGCTGCCAATTTTTCCTGAAGCTTCTCATTGACAACCTCTGACAATACGCCCTTTCCATACATTTTTTTCAGGAAACTAAGAGGTGCTTTCCCTTTACGGAAACCTTTCATATGAGATTTCCCCTGGAATTTTTTCAATTCCTCAGCAAACTTCGTTTCGTATTCCGTCTTCCCGATGGTTACCGTCAAAACGGCATTCAACTCGTCAATGTCTTCACGCACGACTTTCGGCATAATTTAAATTATTATTAATGTTGTAATATCCTTGGGTAACAACTGTCTCACAGAGAGTCACGAAGACAACACGAAGTTACCCAAAGGAAAAAAGCGCTTGCAGAGGTGCTCGAACCCCCACGCCTTGCGGCATCCCGACCCTCTGTCGGGACGCGTCTACCAATCCCTCTGCTTTACAAAGAATTTAATCTT
The DNA here is from genome assembly GCA_964549665.1 of uncultured Saprospiraceae bacterium. Classification (GTDB taxonomy): domain Bacteria; phylum Bacteroidota; class Bacteroidia; order Chitinophagales; family Saprospiraceae; genus CAZJYF01. The sequence continues at coordinate 78 of CAZJYF010000382.1, read as the reverse complement.
ATCAAACTGTGCGGGTGGAGGGACTCGAACCCCCACGCCTTGCGGCATCCCGACCCTCTGTCGGGACGCGTCTACCAA
>CAZJYF010000381.1:0-4471 GCA_964549665.1 uncultured Saprospiraceae bacterium | reverse complement strand
CACAGATCTACTGCAGAGGTGGGCATGAAGCCATTTAAAATAGGCATCTGTACCCCCGGCACCCTAGACCCACTAAGTCAAACATTGAAAAATAGCAACACCACCTGCCTGAATAATTCGGCTTTGAAAAAAGACCTGGAAAACTTTCTTGGATTACCCATTGAAATCGCCAATGACGCCAATTGCTTCACACTTGCCGAAACGCATTTTGGAATAGTTGATGAAGCAATGCCGGAAGCCAAAGTGGTTTTTGGCGTCATTATGGGAACGGGGGTCGGCGGTGGTATTGCCATCGATGGCAAAGTCATCAAAGGCAGACAAGGTATTGCTGGCGAGTGGGGACATATCTTTTTAGATGAATCGGGTGGCGATTGTTACTGTGGAAAAAAGGGGTGCGTGGAAACGGTAATTTCTGGAACGGCATTGCAAAATCACTATTCCAATTTGACCGGCTACGAATTGCCGTTAGAAAAAATTGTCGAGCGCCATCTGGCGGGAGAAGATGAAATTGCTTCTAATACCGTTGAGCGCCTGCTTCATTTTTTTGGAAAAGGCATGTCAACCATCATCAACATCCTCGACCCCGACGTGGTCGTACTCGGTGGCGGCTTGGGGAATATAGAGCTGCTCTACTCGGAGGGGGTAGAGGAAGTGGAAAAACATGTTTTTAACGACCGTCTGGAAACCGTTTTTTTGAAACCCAAATTGGGAGATAGCGCAGGGGTTTTTGGCGCAGCCTTGATGTCGGAAAAGTAATTCCTATCTTTCGGTTAAAGCAGCTAGTTAAGAAATCTGATATTTAAAAATACCCAAACCGGAATGCTCGCAATTACACACCTCCCCTCTCCCTCTTTCAATGAATGCCAACTTACCTTTCTTAAAAGGCAGCCAATAGATCTTCCCCGTGCCAGACAACAGCACCAAAACTATTGCAAAGCGTTGGGCGAGGAAGGTTTGGAAGTAATCACTTTATCCATCAACAGCCACCTCCCCGACTGTGCCTTTGTGGAAGATGCCGCCCTCGTGTTGGACGAAATTGCGATAATTTGTTCCCCCGGAACGCCTGCCCGACAGGCGGAGGTTGGCGGTATCGAGGAAGTACTTTCCAAGTACCGCCGGATGGGACGCATCTCTTTACCTGCTACTTTGGAAGGGGGCGATGTACTTCGAATTGGCCGAAAGCTGTACGTCGGTCATTCAAAAAGGACCAATGCTTCAGGCGTAAAAGCTGTTCGACAACTGGTTGCCGAATTCGGGTATCAAGTTGTTCCGGTTGCCGTCCACGGAGCCTTGCATTTGAAAACGGCTTGCACTGCCCTCAGTTCGGACACCCTTCTTTTGAATCCGGCATGGATAGACCCGACGACTTTTGAGGGATATAAAATCATCGAAATAGCCGAAGGGGAACCCTTTGCTGCCAACACACTCGCCTTGCCTTCTCGCGTATTGATGAACGCTGCTTACCCTATTACGATAGGTCGCGTTGAACTTGAAGGGATTAACGTGCTGCCCATAGATATTTCAGAATTCTCCAAAGCAGAAGCCGGATTGACTTGCATGAGTTTGGTATTTGATGACAAATGATACCAGATAAATAAGAGGAACAAAAAGATCCAAACTTTTGAGACAATTGAAAATTTAACACAACTCCTCCGGATTGAACAAGGAAGGTTTCATTTTATCAAAGTAGATTTTCCGGCAATTCCGGCATCGAATGCCGGAATTGCCAATATTTTTTTTCTTTAAATTTCCTTGCTAACAATTAACTACCTACCAACTTATCTCCTTCCATAAACCACCCAAGGAGGTTTTATCATTCAAAACTTTGTACCTCCTAATTCGGTGTCACCAAATATCTTATCAAAGAATGGAGGTTTCGATAAATCAAGTTTCAATTGAAAAAAGTGCTATTTTTTAAAGTTGCTTTGAATTTTTGAAAAATCTTTTTTGAATCCTGTACTTTTTATAAAATTATAAACTGAAATGCCCGTTCGTTGAATAATAAAAATTTGAATTCCATTCCGAATTTCCGTATTTTTGATGTCCTTTCTCTGAAAGACCGTCCTATCCAAACCAAACGAAAGAGACCCACACCGGGCACAAAATTCGATTTTAATGCAGCAAAACAGAAAAGGGCTTTATGTCCCTCAACTCGAAAAGGACTCCTGTGGTACCGCGTTAATCGCCAATTTAAATGGCGAGAAGTCGCATCAAATTATCGAAGATGCCTTGACGATGCTGACCAATATGGACCATCGCGGCGCTTGCGGTTGTGAACCAAACACCGGAGACGGATCGGGTATCCTTATCCAAACGCCACACGCTTTTTTCGCAAAAAAATGCAGGGAGATGGGGATTGATTTGCCCGATTTTGGAGAGTATGGCGTTGGAGTGGTGTTTTTCCCGACAGACCGGGTTTTGCGCAATCAATGCCGCGTCCTTTTCAATGATTACATCGATGAATTGGATTTTGAATTATTGGGCTACCGCAAAATACCCACCGACAATGAAGACCTCGGCGATTCGGCCGTAGCCGTAGAACCGAGAATGGAGCAGGTTTTTGTGAAACCCGCAAGGACGATGGACCGGAAGCATTTGGAACGGCGGTTATTCGTCTTGCGCAAGTTTGCGACGCATAACATTCACATCACTTTCCCACAGGCGAAAGACGATTTTTACATCGCCTCTTTCTCCTACAAGACGGTGATTTACAAAGGACAACTAACGACGGGCCAGCTTCGCCCTTACTTCCCCGATTTGCAAGATGAATTGTGCCAATCGGGAATTGCATTGGTGCATTCGCGTTTTTCTACTAACACGGTTCCGAAGTGGAAATTGGCACAACCCTTCCGATACATTGCCCACAACGGAGAAATCAATACCATCACGGGAAATGTGAATTGGTGGAAAGCCAAAGAGCCGCTGTTGAAAACGACTCTTTTTTCGGAAGAAGAACTTGAAAAATTGAATCCCATCTGCGGTGAGGCGCTTTCCGATTCGGGCAACTTTGACAACGTGTTGGAATTCCTCGTCCTCAGTGGGCGAACCTTGCCCCACGCCCTGATGATGATGATTCCCGAAGCCTGGCAGCAGGATGAGCAGATGGAAGATTACAAAAAAGCATTCTACGAGTACAACAAGTCGATGATGGAACCCTGGGATGGCCCTGCTTCGATTTGCTTCACCGACGGCATTCTGATTGGGGCAACTTTGGACAGAAATGGCTTGCGCCCGTCCCGTTATTGCCTCACGGAAGACAACACCCTCATCGTTGCTTCGGAAGCGGGCGTCTTGCCAATTGACCAATCGAAGGTCGTGCTGAAAGGGCGTTTACAGCCGGGCAAAATGCTCATTGCCGATTTGGACGAGCACCGCATTATTGGCGACGAGGAGTTGAAGAAAGTGATTTGCCAAAGAAGACCCTACAAAGATTGGCTCGACAATAACCGGATTTTTTTGGATGACTTGGTAGCTTATGGCAACCCGGTTTCAGAGCTGGATGAAAAGACCTTGTTCAGGCGGCAGCAGTTGTTCGGATTTACCAAAGAAGACCTGAAAGTCATCATCGCCCCCATGATAAAAGAGGGCAAAGACCCCATCGGTTCCATGGGTTCGGATACGCCGCTGGCCGTGCTTTCGCATTATTCGCAGCACTTAGCCAATTACTTCAAACAATTGTTTGCCCAGGTAACCAACCCGCCGATTGACCCAATCCGGGAGCGCTCCGTCATGTCTCTGTTTTCTACTTTGGGCAGTACCGACAATATTCTGGAACCATCCGAAAAGCAGGCCCGTTTCATCCATATTTCGCAACCCGTCCTCACGAACAGCGACTTGGACAAGCTGAAATACATCAATCATCCGCACTTCAAATCGGGGATTATCGAAATCGTTTTTCCCAGCGACGGACAGAAAGGCCGGCTAAAAGCTGCCATCGACCACATTTGCGCCACGGCGGAAGATTTGACCCGGAACGGCGTAAATATTCTGCTGCTTTCCGACCGGAATGCAGATGCTTTTCGCGCACCTATTCCTTCTCTCTTGGCAGCCGGGGCAATTCACCATCACTTGATTCAGACGGGGCTGCGAAATAAAACTTCGATTGTCGTCGAAGCAGGTGATGCGCGCGAGACCCATCATTTTGCAACTTTGATCGGCTTTGGCGCCAATGCCGTAAACCCCTACATGGCCTTTGCCACGATAGCCAATTTAAAACGGCGAAGGTTTTTTGAAGCCGAAAGCGATTTAAATCTTCTTTTTGAGAAATACAAAAAAGCAGTTGGAAAAGGCTTGTTGAAAATCATGTCAAAAATTGGCATCTCAACGCTGCAGTCCTATCAGGGAGCGCAAATATTTGAAGCATTGGGGATTAATGATGCTGTCATCGAAAAATGTTTCAAAGGAACCGTTTCGAGAATTCAGGGAATCGGTTTTGATGGCATTGCAAAAGAAGTTTTGACCCGGCATAAAA
>CAZJYF010000380.1:0-4476 GCA_964549665.1 uncultured Saprospiraceae bacterium | reverse complement strand
CAATTGACCTTTTAAAATTTCTACTCTTTTTGGGGCTTGGGTTTTCCATTCTTTACCTCGTTTATCAGCATCAAAATGTGGCTTACCAGGAAGAATGCCAACTCAATGGCATCCCTTCTTCCGAGTGCAGTTTGTTCAGGAAAGTGATGCTAGACTTCAAAGAAGCCAACTATTTTTGGATTTTCATGGTTTTGGTGGCTTATGTTGTGAGCAACATTAGCCGCACGATTCGGTGGAATTTTTTGGTGCGTCCGCTGGGTTATGCACCCCGTTGGGTGAATTCTTTTTTCAGCATCATGCTGGGTTATTTTGCCAATTTGGGGTTGCCCAGATTGGGGGAAGTTGTGCGGGCAGGGTCGCTGGCTCGCTATGAAAAAATACCACTTCAAAAAGTGATGGGGACTGTTTTCGTCGATAGAATGATGGACGTATTTAGCCTCCTTACAGTGGTTGCATTGGCCTTTTTAGTTGAGTTCGATACGCTTTGGAAATTCGTCAGTGAAAGCCGAAGCAGTGATGCTGCCGGACAAGATGGACTCTTGAGTGGCAACCTCATTTGGCTGGTTTTGGCAGTTGGGATAGTTGTGGGCTTAACCATCCTCCTGTTTTTCAAACAAATTAAACAGACCGATTTTTATAAAAAATTGCTCTATTTCATCAGCGGATTTGCCGAGGGGATTAAAACTATTCGGAATTTGAAAAAGCCCTGGCTATTTATCTTGCACAGCCTGAATATATGGTTCATGTATTTCCTGATGACTTACCTGGGCATGCTGGCTTTTCAGCCCACCGCCCATTTGGGAATGGTGGTGGGTCTGACGGTCTTCGCCGCCGGGGGACTGGGTATCGTCATCCCCTCACCCGGTGGCATGGGAACCTATCACGCACTGGTCATTGGGGCTTTGGCTCTGTACAAAGTTGCAGGAGAGGATGCGTTTTCTTTTGCAAATATTTTATTTTTTTCCGTCAATATCGGAGCCAATATTCTGTTTGGTTCGCTCGCCTTAATCCTGTTGCCTTTTGTGAATAAAAACTACCATCCGCAGCGACAAAATGGGTGAGGGGGAGACAGGGAGACTAGGAGACGTGCTTATACAATTTCATCCTGAACTTTTTTCAATTTTAAGAACAAGTGCAAATTTGCCATTGGACTTGAACTTGGACTTGGACTTGAACTTGCACCTGAAGAAAGGTTGCCATCTAAACATGGCCTATTGGCTAAAGGAATTTGTTCCTTACCCTATCAAAAAATAAGCGTAAAGATTGAATTATTGCCCACTCGTTAAATCATCTCCCTGGCTTTCAAAATCGCTTTATCCAATCCTTGCACGTCCTTGCCGCCTGCGGTCGCAAAAAACGGCTGTCCGCCACCGCCACCTTTGATTTCCTTGGCTAACTCCCGCACGATTTTGCCAGCATCAAGGCCCTTGCCGTCCTCGGTCAGGTTGCGGCTAATAGTGACGGTCAACTGGGGTTTTCCCTTCACTTCAGCACCGATAACAATCACCGCATTTCCCAATTCTTTTTCCAATTCGTGCGACAAGTTTTTGATGGCGTTGGAATCGTTCAAGGAAACTTTTGCCGCAAGGAAATTGACGCCGTTTATCTTTTCCACTTTGTTTTTTAACGCTCCTTTCAATACCCCCGCTTGTTGGGCGAGCAACTTTTCAACTTGCTTTTTTAGGGTTTTGTTTTCTTCTTGCAACGCAGCGACTTGCCGGAGGGCATGGCTAGAATTTTTAAACAACCTTCGAATTCCCCTGAGTTCGGAAAGTTCGGCTTCTAAGAATTCCTCCGCTTTGGCTGCCGTGATGGCTTCAATGCGCCGGACACCCGCTGCTATCCCCGTTTCGGAAAGGATTTTAAACAAGCCAATATTCCCGGTGGATGGTACATGGGTTCCGCCACACAGCTCGCGCGAGAAGCTCCCATCGAAGGTAATCATCCGGACGAGTTCACCGTATTTTTCGCCAAACAACATCATCGCACCGGCTTCTTTGGCAGCTTCGATAGGCAGGTTTCGCTCTTCTTCCAAGGGAATGTTTTCCCTTATTTTTTGATTGACGATATGCTCGATTTGGGCAATTTCTTCCGCGCTAAGTTTTTGAAAATGAGAGAAATCGAAGCGAAGACGCTGATTATCAACATCCTGTCCCTTTTGCAGCGCATGTTGTCCTAGCACCTGATGGAGGGCTGCGTGCATCAGGTGGGTGGCAGAGTGATTACTTTCCGTTGAACGCCGCTTGCCGGGATGAACCTGGGCACGCACCCGCGCGCTTATTTCTTTTGGAAACTTTTTCAAATGGTGTACGATGAGGTCATTTTCTTTTTGGGTATCCAAAACGGGAATTTTATCCTCCCCGAACCACATCAACCCCGAATCGCCTCGTTGCCCGCCGCTTTCGGCATAGAATGGCGTTTTGTTTAATACCACCTGAAACTCGTCGCCTTTGTTGGTCTGAACGGTTCGGTATTTGATGACGCGGGCATCTTCCAATTCGAGGAAGTCGTAGCCCACGAAATCCACTTCTTCCTCTTCGAGGAGCACGTGCCAGTCGCCCACTTCTTTTTTGGCTGCCGCACGGGCGCGATTTTTTTGTTGTTGGAGTGCTTTTTCAAAGCCGGTTTCATCAACCGACCACCCTTTTTCTTCAGCCATCAGACGCGTCAAATCAATAGGGAAGCCGAAGGTGTCGTACAATTCAAAAGCATCTTCGCCTGCGATTTGCTTATTGCGCACTTCCAGCGCTGCAAAGCGCCGCAGTCCGGTTTCAAGGGTGTGCAAAAAGGCGTGTTCTTCACCCTGAATGATCTTGGCAATCTGCTTTTCCTGAGCTTTCAATTCGGGAAAGACTTCTTCAAAAGATGCTGCCAGCAAAGGCACCATTTTATGCAAAAGCGGTTGTTTTATTTCCAAAAAAGAAAAATAATAGCGAACTGCCCGCCGCAAGATCCTCCGAATCACATAACCCGCCCCGGTATTGCCCGGCAAAAGACCATCGGCAACGGCAAAACTAACTGCTCGAAGGTGGTCGGTCACGACCCGCATCGCGATGTCTGAAATGGCATCTGCCGTATAGCTGAAAGAATACTTTTTGCCGGATTCTTTTTCCAGGTATTGGATGAAGGGAGTGAAAATATCGGTGTCGTAATTAGAAGTCTTCCCCTGAATAGCCATCGTCAGGCGTTCTAATCCCATTCCGGTATCCACGTGTTTATCGGGCAATTCTTCCAGGCTGCCGTCTGCTTTTCGATTGAACTGAATAAAAACGAGATTCCACAATTCTACGACATAGGGGTCATCTTTATTCACCAGGGTGGCACCTTCGATGACAGCTCTTTCGGCATCCGGGCGAAGGTCAATGTGGATTTCCGAACAGGGGCCGCAAGGTCCTGTTTCCCCCATTTCCCAAAAGTTGTCTTTTTTCCCAAAATTCAAAATCCGGTCTTCCGGCAGATACTTTTTCCAAAAGCCGGTAGCCTCCGTGTCGCTGTCCAGGTTTTCTGAATCATCGCCGCCGAAAACCGTTGCGTACAGACGGTCCTTTGGCAAGCCGTATTCCTGCGTCAGCAATTCCCAAGCCCACTCAATGGCCGCATCCTTGAAGTAATCTCCAAAAGACCAGTTGCCTAACATCTCGAACATGGTGTGGTGGTAACTGTCGCGCCCAACCTCCTCCAGGTCATTGTGTTTGCCACTAACCCGAAGGCATTTCTGGGTGTCGGCTATGCGTCGCACATCCGGTTTTTGATTGCCCAGAAAATAATCTTTGAATTGGTTCATCCCGGCATTGGTGAACATTAAAGTCGGGTCATCCTTGTTTACCATTGGTGCGGAAGGGACAATCTTATGACCTTTGGCAACAAAGAATTCGAGAAATCTGCGGCGTATTTCTTTTCCAGTCATGTCATTTTTTTTCGCTTGGAAGAACTACAATGTCTTTCAAAATTCACCTTTCAAAAAAAGATATTTGGGTTTTTGTTTGGGAAATCTTATATTAAGAACAAAATTATTCTAAAATAAAAAAGCTATGAAAATCTTTCTTAATTCGTCGTTATTTTTAGATATTTGTCCCTGCCCTGAAAATGGGTCATATCCAAAGAGAATCCTAACAAACTGCTGTGAACGTTATCTTCCTGTTTTAATTTGAGAAATTTTTTCTCAAATATTGAAAAAATCAAACAACTTTTTTTGCCAACACTTTTGCGAAATGCATCGTGCAAACTGTTTTGGCATCCCTGGGGAGGGAAAAATTTAAATCCAGTTTCTTTGAATGGTCTTTTAAGTATCTGAGTTTCAATTAATCGTCCTTATCTATTTGCGTTAAAATTTTTTAAACAAATTCTGGAGGCGATTAATGACCGATCACTTTGAAAAGGTCGTTTTTTGCAGGCTGCAAATTTAGTATTTTTTGGCTAAGCCGAGTCGCGGATCATACGTTGCTCATCAGTCAGTTCGAAATCCATGCCATCCTC
>CAZJYF010000379.1:2931-4485 GCA_964549665.1 uncultured Saprospiraceae bacterium | reverse complement strand
GAAAATTTGATTTTCACACATTTCTATTGAAGCATTAAGTCATTATAGCATTTAGACATTTCCACTAAAATGGTAGTAGAACCAAAAAATTAAAGCATGGCGTATTGCATTTCAAAAAAAGATAAAAACTTAATTTTCAATGAGTTGCGAAAAGCAAATCTCATCTTTCAGCAACTTTATCCAGGGGACTCGCCGAAGCGGCAGGCCGTGCATACGGTCTATGGGGGGGCGCATTTGTTCAAGTCGGACACCGCATTGTCACTCGGAAAAGCCGCCTTGAAAGCTTTAAGAACCTACGCCCAGAATTTCGTGGTGTTGGCGAAAGCGATTGGCTTGCCGAATTGGGAAAGCCTGCCGGAGAAAAAGAAGGCCATCGGGAAACTGGTGGAAAAATTGCGGAAAATGACTGCGGAGGAACGGAAACAGCACCCTGCGTGGCTGTCGTTTGAAGTGTATGAAAAAGTTATCAAAAAGTTGGAAACCGAAGCGGTTGAGGACTTCCGCATTGACTTTGAGGATGGCTTTGGCAATCGAACCGATGCGGAAGAAGACGACACTGCTGTGAACGCCGCTTTGGAAGTGGCGAAAGGGATGGGAGAGAAGACCTTGCCCCCTTTCATCGGCATTCGGATTAAGCCCTTCACCGAAGAAATGAAAGAACGGGGACTGCGAACCCTCGACCTTTTTCTTTCTACTTTGCTGAAGAAAACCGGCGCAAAATTGCCGCAAAATTTTGTGGTCATGCTGCCTAAAGTGACCATCCCAGAACAGATTGCAGCGCTTGTTCGCTTCTTCGAGTTGTTTGAAAAATCATTCCAACTGCCGGAAGGAACGCTGCATTTGGAAATGATGGTCGAGACCACTCAAGCCATCATGGATGCAGATGGAAAAAACCCTTTGCGACGCTTCATCGAGGCTGGAAAAGGCAGGTGCATCGCCACGCATTTCGGCACCTACGATTACACTGCCTCCTGCAACATCACCGCCAAATATCAACAAATGGACCACCCCGTTTGCGACTTTGCCCACCACATGACCAAAGTGGCCCTAGCGCATACCGGCATCTGGCTTTCGGACGGTGCCACTAACATTTTGCCGGTGGGTCCGCACAGGGGCGACAATCTGACAAAACAGCAAGCCAAAGAAAACGAGGATGTCGTTCATGCGGCATGGAAAAAGGGCTACGACCATATCCGGCATTCGCTTTGGAACGGTTATTACCAAGGCTGGGATTTGCACCCTGCCCAACTTCCGATGCGCTATGCAGCCGTGTTCGCTTTCTTCCTGGAAAGCTACGAAGAGGCTACTGAACGGCTCAAAACTTTCGTGGAAAAAGCAGCCCGTGCCACTCTCATCGGGGATGTTTTTGACGACGCAGCGACCGGACAGGGCTTGTTGAATTTCTTTCTCCGGGCACTGAACAGCGGGGCAATAACGGAGAAAGAAGTATTGGCAACAGGCCTGACTCTTAATGAAATTCGTAGCCGTTCTTTTTTGAAGATTTTGGAGGGTAGGAAGAAATGAAAGGGGTTTGATGGGTTTGACGGGTTTGAT
>CAZJYF010000379.1:0-2831 GCA_964549665.1 uncultured Saprospiraceae bacterium | reverse complement strand
GGGTTTGAGGAGTTTGATGGGTTTGAGGAGTTTGATGGGTTTGAGGAGTTTGATGGGTTTGAGGAGTTTGATGAGTTTGATGGGAATCCTTGATAACCAATTATTTACAAACATGCTGCCCATCAATTGCGCCGCCCTTTAGGGCGGTGAACAAGAGCAAGTAGTTGCGACTTTAGTCGTTAATCCATTCTCTTTTTTGCATGATAATGATTGGCTAAAGCCAAATGCTTCTTCTTTTCATTCGTCACCGCCCTGAAGGGCGGCGCAATTGATGGTTCTTAAATTAGGGGGTTGCGGAAATCAGAAGCAACTAAAAAGAATTCAAAAGATGAGGGTTTGGAAATTTTTAAAGCAAAAAATGCAATCCGGGATTCCGGTGCTTTTGTTGTACGTTTTGGAAAGCAAGGGCAGCAGCCCCGGCAGGCAGGGATTTCGGATGGCCGCTTCGGCAGATGGGGACTTTTGCGGGTCCATCGGTGGGGGGATAATGGAGCAAAAATTGGTAGAAAAAGCGCGGGACATGTTGTCGAAAAAAGAGCGGAAATATTTTATCGTAAAACAGATCCATAGCAAGGAAAGCCCTGTGAATCAGTCGGGTATGATTTGTTCGGGAGAGCAAACGCTTGCTTTGTACCCCATTGGCGAAAGGTCCGAAAAGGAACTGAACAAACTTATTGAAACGCTTGAAAAAGGGGGCGATGGGCAGCTTTTAATCAATTCGACGGGTATCTTTTTCAAAGAAGAAAAACAAAAAAAACGTTTCGTTTTCAACTATAAAAACGAAACGGACTGGTCGTTTTCAGAAAATATCGGTCGAAACAACGTGGTGCATATTTTCGGGGGCGGGCACGTTGGTTTGGCGATGTCCCGGATGATGGCGATGCTGGGGTTTTACGTGAAAATTTATGACGACCGGACACATCTGAACACCCTCGCTCAAAACAATTTTGCCAACGAAAAAATCATTCTATCCTATGAAGATACGGCTGATTTTCTGGAAGAAAACGAGCGCGAATTCGTGGTTATTATGACCTTCGGATATCGCAGTGACAAATTGATTTTAAAGCAGTTATACAAAAAAAAGTTTTTTTACATCGGCATGATGGGCAGCGAAGCTAAGATCCGACAATTGTACGATGAATTGGAAAATGAAGGCATCCGGAGGGAAGAATTTCACAACCTTCACGCTCCCATTGGCGTTCCGATTTTCAGCAAAACGCCCGAAGAAATTGCAGTCAGCGCGGCAGCCGAAATTATTCGGGTAAAAAATGAAGGATTGCCTTCGGGAAGGAGTAGCTCTGTGAAATAGTTGTTACACCAAGGAATTCAAAGAAGGCACAAAGATCTTTTCATCATTTTTCTTGTGTTTTCTTCCTGTTCTTTGCGTAATATCTGTCATACTCCCGGTGAAAAAGCTGTTCCAAAAAGAACAACTGCAAATCTTTGAAACAAATGATTTTCAACATTCCAAAAGCAGAAAGCAAGCGAATCGTCATCGTTGGTGGCGGGTTCGCCGGTTTAAATCTGGTCATGCACCTATGCGAAAGCGATTACCAAATCGTTTTGATTGACAAAAATAATTATCACCAGTTTCAGCCGCTTTTTTACCAGGTGGCGACGGCGGGTTTAGAGCCAAGTTCCATCGCCTTTCCCTTGCGGAAGATGTTTCAAAAGTTCAAAAATATCTACATCAGGGTCACGGAAGTAGAAAGAATTGACACGGAAATAAAAAAAATTTTCACGCCCCTCGGCTTTTTATGGTACGACTACCTCGTAATTGCCATCGGGGCGGATACGAATTTTTTTGGGAACCTTCACCTTGCGGAAAAAGCCATCCCCATGAAGTCCGTTTCCGAAGCCCTTTTCCTTCGCAATGCCCTTCTGTCGGATTATGAAAAAGCCCTTTCCATCACCGATTACGACGACCGGCAGGGCTACCTCGATGTGGTCATAGTGGGCGGCGGACCGACCGGCGTAGAAGTTGCTGGCGCCCTGGCGGAAATGAAAAAATACATTTTGCCTAAAGACTACCCCGAATTGAATTGCGATGAAATTGACATCTATCTCATTCAAGGAGCTTCCTGCCTCCTCAAGGGTATGTCCAAAGAATCTTCAGAAGCTGCCCAAAAATTCTTGACCGACCTCGGGGTTCACGTAAAACTCAACACCCGGGTAACCGACTTCGACGGGGATTTTATTTATACGGCTGACGGGGATAAAATACAAGCCAAAAAGGTCATTTGGGCCGCGGGAATTACGGGAAATACGATTGAAGGGCTGCCGCCCGATACCATCGTTCGGGGAAACCGAATTAAAGTCAATCGCTTCAATCAGGTGGGCGGTTTTGACACTATTTTTGCCATCGGTGACATCGCCTACATGGAAGAGGAGGCCTACCCACAGGGCCATCCGCAGGTAGCACAGGCTGCTATTCAGCAAGGAAAAAATTTGGCAAAAAATTTTGTCAAACTTGCCAAAAATAAACCTCTTAAACCCTTCTCCTACAAAGACTTGGGTTCCATGGCGACCATAGGCCGAAAACTTGCCGTCGTGGATTTGCCGCGCTGGCAATTCAAAGGCGCTTTTGCCTGGTTTATTTGGTTGTTCGTCCATTTGTTCCAATTGGTAGGTACGAAAAATAAAATCTTCGTCTTTCTCAATTGGGTGTGGAATTACTTCACCTATGACCAATCTCTCCGACTGATAATCAAACCGAGGGTGAAGGGAGAGAGGGAGAAGGTGAGAAAGTGAGAGGGTGTAGGTGTGTAGGTGTGTAGGTGTTGTGTAGGTGTGTAGGTGTGTAGGTGTGTAGGTGTGTAGGTGTGTAGATT
>CAZJYF010000378.1:0-4485 GCA_964549665.1 uncultured Saprospiraceae bacterium | reverse complement strand
GGACAGGCTACAGCGTATTCAATCTCGCCGTCAAAACCATCGTCCTCGAAATCAAGTACGACGAAAAATACGACGGCGACCTGGACCTGGTTTTTCAAAACCTGCCTTATCGCGTGAGTAAGAACTCAAAGTTCGTGGGGGCGATGTTGATAATCAAAGGTTTACTAAACTTTAAAAGTTTAGTAAACCTTATCCCAATTTTCCACTGACTAAATGTGCGCAAAAAAAAGTAGCGCCACGGGAGTACGCAGCGCTAAAGTAGGATACTTCTATAAAACGTCCCCATTCCCCTTCAGCCACTCCTTCGCCTCCAAATAATTAGGCATCTGCACCCGCACGATATTCCAAAAACGCTCAGAATGGTTCAATTCGATAAGGTGCGCCAATTCGTGAATGACTATGTAATTAATAACAAAATGTGGGGCTTTTATTAGCCTCCAATTGAAATTCATGTTGCCTTTGAGGGTGCATGAACCCCAGCGATATTTTAGGTCGGAAATGAGGATGTCATTATATTCTACACCTATTTGCCGTGCATACCGCTCGACTTTCGGAGTGATTTTTTCTTTTGCTTTCTCTTTGTACCAGGATTCCAACAAGGAAGAAGCTTGGTCGAGATTGCTTTTTGAGATGAGGAACTTGCTGGCAAAATGGATGCCTTCGATGGGTTCATTTATCACATCGAGCTTGTAGTTTTTTCCCAGGTATGGAATGGCTTTACCGGAGATGAAAGGTGTTTCCGGTTTTGGTTCTCCGAATTTTGGCGAGTGGTGAATTTTTTTGAATAGCCAGAACTTTTTCTTTTCCACAAACCGTTCGACGGTCTCGCTACTTGTACCCTTTGGCGCAAGAACGACCACGGACTTGTCCCTTTCCACGACTAAGCCGAGGGTCTTCCTCTTGTCAGAAAATTTAGTGGTGTAGGTCAAAGTCATTTTCTCAATAGTTTATTCAGCATAAAGGATAGTGTCGTTGTTGTCTTGTGCGATTTCCATAATTCTAGAAATAATAGCTTGTACTTTCGATACCATGTTTGGCAATTGGAAATTATCAGGAGACAATAACAGTTTTTGAATTTCTCCTTTCAGTCTGTTTTGTGCGGTCAGTTTCGACGGCTCCCAAAAACCATTCAGTTCCAACTCCGTTTCGAGAAGGTTGCTGAGGTGTTGGGTCAAATTGACCAGCGTGGCAATCTGTTCTTCGGTCAGGTCTTGTGAATCGTACAATTCACTTTTGAACAAACGGAAAAACGGCATTTGCTTTTTGCGGTGTAAGCCGTAGGTCGGTTTGTTTTCTTCTTCTCTGATTTGCTTCAGGAACTTCTTCAGTTCTTCATAAATCGCATCCCAATTGTGTTGGTTCTCTTCGAGTATCCGTTCCAGAAATTCAGCCAAAGATTTATAAAGTTCAGGGTCCTCCGGCATGTGTTCCTCGATGTAGCTTCTGATGGCGTGTTCAATTTCGGCAGCCTTTGTTTTGGCTCTCCTCCTTTTGGAAACCTCATCCAGGAACTCATCATCCAGGATGGAAAGCGGCGGTACTTTCTGGTTGATACCCCTCGAAATCAAATATTCATCGGTAATCGCCCGCAGTTTGGCGGACACGCCTTTCATGCTCATACGACCGTCCCTAAAGTGCCTTCCAGCCATGACATTGATTTCTGAAAGCATATAGTAATCTTTCAAATAATCCAGTGTTTTGGGGTTGGGAAGTACCACATCAAAGGCTTTTGAAAGCTTTTTGAAATATTGAATAAATCGAAAGCGGACATCTTCATCGTAAAACAAATCGTAGAATGCATCAAAGTCGCACAGGTCTTCGATGCCGTAATGTTTGATGAAGTCCATCACCTCTTTATGCGAATGGTCCAGCTCGTTGAGTTCTTCCGTTTCGTTACTTAGGCAGTCAATGATTCCATCCACTTCATCGGCATCTACCCCCTGTGTTTCCTTGTCGCTGTATTCCAGAATAGCAGCTTTCAAATGATGCCCCACCCCAACGTAATCAATAACAAACCCTTTGGTCTTGTCGGCATTCCCGACACGGTTGACCCTGGCAATGGCTTGCAATAAATTGTGCGCCACTATCACACGGTCGAGATACATCACCTGCTCGATGGGCGCATCAAATCCGGTAATGAGCATGTTGTTGACGATGATTATTCCCATCATTCCATTACCACTATCTCCATCGTCTTTATAACCCATTTTAAAGCGTTCAATGATGGCTTTGTGTTTCCTGCCATCGGTGTAGGGTTTCAAGTGCGTTTCATCGTTATTTGTGCCGGACATCACTACATCCGTTTCCACCCTTTCCAAAAGTGCAATATCGATTCTGTAAGGATTGGAAGATTTTAGCTTTTCGATTTTCTTTTGTAAAGCCCCATCGATGGCTTTTTTGTACCTGACACATGCCTCCCTGGAAGTAGCCACCAATTGAGCCTTGAAACCATTGTTGAAAATATGTTCCACGTAATGATCAACCATGTCCTCCGCTTTCGCCCGGATAGTATCCCGTGCTTCGAGATAGGCTTTTCTGGTCGCGTAGCCCAAAATTTGCTGTTGCTGTTTGGGGTCGTAGTTATGAAAAACATCAAAGAACCTGGTGTTCATCTGCTCCTTATCGGTGATGGCTGCATTGTTGGTTCTACCTTCATAGACAATTTCCAAAGTTACCCCGTCATTGATGGATTGGCGCATGGTGTATTTATCGATGTAGTCGCCATAGCGTTTTTCGGTCTTGGCGATGGGGGTTCCCGTAAATCCGATATGCGTGGCATTGGGCATTGCCTTTTGCAGGTTGGCAGCCAGTATGGAATATTGCGTTCTGTGCGCTTCGTCCGTCATTACCAAAATTCGGTCGTTGTCATTTAGCTCTTCCAGGATGCCATAATTAATATCCTTTTTGTCCTGAAATTTGTGAATCATTGCCATAATCAGGTCTGCCGTATCGCCGGGTAAAAATTCCTTCAATTTGCGAATGCGGTTCGCCACTTTGACCGAGAATCCAATGGCACCGGTTGTGCCCCTCAACTGCGTTTCCAGGTCGGTACGGTCGGTGACAAAGACGATTTTCCACTTCTTCAATTCCTCGTCCTGTTTCATCTCCCGAACCAGGAACATCATGGTCAGGGATTTTCCGCTTCCCTGTGTATGCCAGATGATGCCTCCCCTCTCTTTGGGGCTTTTCCCGTTTTTCAGGCGTTCCAACATAATTTTGACCGCCCTGAATTGCTGGTATCTCCCAACAATCTTGATGAGCTTGTTCCCTTCCGTTTTAAAAATGGTGAAGGATTGGATAAGGTCGAGCAAGTTCCTCCTGCTGAACATTCCGGCTACCAAACGCTGTTGGTTATTGGGCGCGGATGAACCCGTGCTGATGTCGTTGACCGATAGCGGATAAGGGTCTGTCCAACGGTAAAAATGCTTGTCGAAATGGGAGGTGATTGTCCCGAACTTAGCCTCGTTCCTGCAAGTAGCTACCAGTATTTGATTGAAGTAGAAAAGTTCCCTATTCCCCTCATGGATCGTGTCACTCCTCTGCTCGCTGTACCGCATCATTTGCTCGATGGCTTCTCCCATCGGGTCCTTGACTTTGGGGGATTTACATTCGATGACCGCAACGGGCAAACCATTCAAAAACAAAATCACATCGGGAAAGATGTGGTTTTCCGTACCAATGATACGGACTTTGAATTGCGAGATGGCAATGAAATTATTATTCCCGATATGGTCGAAATCTATAAACTTAACGGACGAATTGACCCCCGTTTTTCTGTTCTCGATGGACACCTCATATTCCAGTAATTTCTTGAGGACATCGCGGTTGTTTTCGAGTAGGTTGCCGCTTGTGTATGTGGTGAGTTCACGGATCGCTCTTTCGATTTGGTCGTCTTCCAGCCAGGGATTGATTTCACGAAGGGCTTCCGCCAATTTGGGTTTGATGATAACCTGGGAAAAGTTTTTCCTCCACGATTCTTCGGGATATTGCACGCCTTCAGACGGAGATTTGAGGCGTAGCACTTCCCAGCCCAATCCTTCCAACTGTTGCAGAAGAGGTTCTTCTACGAAGGATCTTTCATCAATGTAGTAGCGGTTTTTCATCTTCTTGTGGTTGTATCTTCATCTTCGTTAATTATTTCCTCCAATTTCTTCTGCAATTCCTTATCGACCCATGACTTCAGTCGTGGGTTGCAGACAGCGCCCTGAATACTTCCTGTACCGCCCATGACTTCAGTCGTGGGCTATAGACAGTACCAGGAATACTCCCACATCAACCCATGACTTCAGTCGTGGGTCATAGTCAGTACCAGGAATACCCCCATATCAACCCATGACTTCAGTCGTGGGTTGCAGCACAGCCTCAACTGCTAACGGCTTCAGCCGTTTTCCTCATCCAGCCCATGTAAGTGCAAAAACTCCTCATATTCTTTCGTAAACGTCCGCTTCTTATGGTGTTCTTTCTGGTTCTGAATATACCTCCTGA
>CAZJYF010000377.1:0-4504 GCA_964549665.1 uncultured Saprospiraceae bacterium | reverse complement strand
GTTGCGCATTTTTTCGGCGTCGTAGTCCATGATTAGCTCCGGCAATTGGCAATGGAAATGAAGACGGATGTTTTTAGTTTCCGCATAGGAGTGGAAGGATTCGATGATGTATTTGAGATACGTCAACAGATCGCCCTGCACCATTTTGAGTCTTAGTATCCCGGATTCGAGTTTTCGCAAGTCTAGCATTTGATTGACGAGGTTCAGGAGGTTTTTGCCGTTGCGCTCAATCATTTGCAAGCCCTCGGAAAACCAGTCTTTCGGGTTTTCCCTTACCTGTTTGACCATTCCGAGAATCACGGTAAGGGGGGTGCGAAATTCGTGGGTAATGTTGGTGTATAGTTTGGTTTTAACGGAATCGAGCTCTTTGAGCCGCCGGTTCTCGGCCTGTTCCAAATGACGGTTTAGTTGGAAACGATAGATGGTGTAGAGGATGCCAAAAATGAGGGCGGCGTAGAGCAGGTATGCCCAAGTGGTTTTCCACCAGGGGGGCAGGATGGTTAAGTTGATAGACAATTCTTTTTCATTCCAAACTCCCTCGCTATTACTGGCAAAAACCCTGAAAGTATAGCTGTCAGGATCTAGGTTGGTATAAGTTGCAGACCTTTCTGTCCCGGCATCTACCCACTCTTCGTTAAACCCTTCCAGTTTATATTTGTATCGGTTTTCTTTTGAATCAGTGAAATTCAGGGTCGCAAATTGAAAGGAAAATATGTTGTCGCGATGAGACAATGTTATATTCCGAATTAATTCCGGGGCTGTTCCGAAATGCCGGGTCCGGTTCAGGACCTTGAAGCTGCGCAAGACTACTTTTGGCGGGGCCTCGTCAAAGTTTACGGAATCAGGATAAAAGGCCACGAACCCAGTGCTCCCACCAAAAAACAATCGTCCATCCGGCCCTTTTGAAGAAGAGCCGGAATAAAAACCTGGCATTTCAGCCCTGACATCGAAGGAGACTATGGAATCGTTTGAAGGCATGTATTTGGACAAATATCCGTCGTAAGCAACCCAAATATTGTCTTTTTCATCGCTTAGGACTGACATGACGCAGGTGGAAGGCAAGCCGTCTTTGGAGGTCAGGATGCGGCAATTTCCGCTTTCAACATCGTAATTGACCAGCCCGGTTGGGGTCGCCATCCATACCCCATGTTCTTTAGTCAGGGTAAAGTTTCGGACAGCAACGATTGCTGGCTGATCCGGGCTGTCTTTAGAAAAAATCAAAGGCTTAAATTTCCCGGCAGCCTGTTCAAATAAAACCAAAGCACCTGTGGAGAAAGCCCCCGCATTGACCAATATATTGCCGTCAGGTAACTGTATCATGTCGTGAATTAACTGGCTGACGGACGGAATGTCATCAGAAGGATAGAACCATTGCCGCTGATTCGTGCGTTTGTTCAATTTGCATAGCCCCAAAACATTGCCTATCCATAAAATGCCGGGGTCGTGGACGTCCTCGAACAAAACCATATTGGGCTGCTTGTTTATCGTGTCGCCCAAATCCATCCTTTGCCATGTTCCGTTTAATTCGTTATAGGCATGTACACCATTTTTTTCGTGAATACCGAGTACGAGGTTGCCGGAGCCTGAATAATAAAATGTGAAATTCCTGGCACTGGGCACATTGCTATAAAATAGTTGCCGCGGCTTCATGCCCAAAGCAGAAGCATAAAATAATTGACCATTTATGGTCGTAATCCAAATGCCGCAATTGTTGTCTTGGTGAATCCTGAAAATTTCATTTTCACTGGCCTCCATTCCGGGTTTGACCTGGTACACCGGGAATTGGACCGATGAAAGCTTGATTTTTTGACAACCGAGCGTCGTTCCTATCCATAGGTTGTCGGCCCTGTCCAGCATCAAAGAATACAATTGGTCGTTTGCAAGGCCTTTCGGCAAGTAAGGCGAGTGTTGAAAATGACGGGTCTGATAATTTTTATGGTCAATAAATGCCAGCCCTTTGTACTGGAATGCCAGCCAAATGTTTTGTTTCCGGTCAATTAAAATATCGTGCACGCTTTGGTTGACGAGGGAATCCGGCAGCGGCACCGGCAACAATAATTTTTCGTCCGGGTTCCATATTTTAGTCCCTGCACTTGTAGCGAGCCAAAGGCGGCTGTGCTTATCTTCCTCAATACCATAAATAGTTTGTTTCCAGGTTGGATTGCCCGGGGTTTTAGAATTCAAGAAGACAGTATCGAGGCTGTTTTTGCTTGCATCGAGTTTTTGCAGGCCCTGATCCCCGCCTACCCATATGCGCCCTTTGGAGTCCTGCTCGATGCACCGGATGTTAATATTTTCCATCTTACCTGTCAGTTTTTCTATCGGTAGGAATGAACTATCCTGGGTATTGAATCTAAAAAGCCCTTTAACCGTGCCAACCCAAATGGCTTGGTCTTTATCTTCAAATACCACACGGACAGCATTGACCGGAGGGTCGGGATGGCCGGTGGGCACAATCAGTTCAAAATTATCGGTTTCCCGGCGGTACAGGTTAAGCTCTCCTTGTGTCACAACCCAAATGTTCCCTTTGCTATCTTCCATTAACTGATGGACAATGGGTGATGCGATGGTAGAATTATCTCCGGGGACATGGTTGTATTGCCTGAAATCATATCCGTCGAACTTGACCAGTCCATCTATGGTAGCCAACCAGATAAAACCAAAGCTGTCTTCCAGGATATCCAGGATTTGCTCATTGGGCAGGCCATTTTCGACGCTATATTTTTCAAATCGCAGGGTCTGTTCTTGGCTCATTAGGGGCGAAGGAGTGAAAAGCAATGACGGGGCGGCGGCAAAAAGAATGCGTCTGCAAAGTTTTTGGAAGGTAAGCATATGTCAACATTTTTGAATTGGGGTTCAACAATGGGCTGCGACACAGACATATTCGATGGGAAAAGATTATTTAAAATTACGCATAAACCCACGGAAAATCAAGGGAGAAGGCTGGAAACAAGAAAGCATGAGCTTTCGCCTATGCCTTCACAAATTACGCTATTGTTGAAAAATGCTTTTCGAAAGAGCTTTTTGGAGGTTTGTATGTTGCCTTGCCGGGCAATGGAAACAAGAAAAACTACCGATGGTAGTGGTTCAAAATGTAATCGTTTGCGGTATAAAATCAGTTATCTAAATAATCCACCGTGCTCGGCATGGCGAAAGGCTTTTCAAAAAAATCGCTAAGCAATTGTTGAAAAAGTTCCTGTTTTTCCTGGGCTGCCCAATGCGTAGCACCTGGAATGATGCACAATTGCACTTTGGGGATGTGTTTGAAAATTTCTATTGTATGCAGCAGAGGTGCCAAATCGCGGTCACCAGACATTAGGAGGACTTCAGCCTGGATTTTTGTCAGTTCCGAAAATGGAATGCCTGGATGTTTTAGTACCAAGGAGACTACTTTCTGGTAATTTGGGTCTTTAGAAGTCCGCACCTCGTTTTCGAACCAATGTATAATCTGCGGTTTGATTCCGCTTGAGTCCGGGACGAGATTTGGGGAAAAGGCAACGATTTTTTTCACCTTGTCAGGATGATCCATTGCCAATAACAACCCAACAATCGCCCCATCGCAATGTCCCCAAAGATAGACGGAATCAAGGCCCAATTGGCTGAGTAATTCGTTTACATCGGAAGCCATTAGCTCGTAGGTCAATTCCGCATCGGAATCGCCCGATCTGCCCTGCGCCCTGGAATCTACGAGGATAAGCTGGTAGTTTTTGTCGAGGAAGTAAGAGTAAAAAGCTGTCGCATCGCCAATCGAACCGTCGTTGCCGTGCAATACGACCAAGGGCTGTCCCTCGCCATAAACTTCGTAGTAAAGCCGGATCCCATTCACATCGGCATATTTGCCGGCTTTGTTATTGATGCCGAAGTTAGGAACGCCTTTGCCAGTAATCATCAAGCATTGCTGTCCACCAGCGGCATTGCCCCTGTGGATTTCGGCACTGTATTTTTTATTATTACCATACCACCGTTGGTCGTCCTGCACCGAATCCTCCGCGATTTCCTCAAAACCATCAGCAAAAACGGTCTTCCACTGATCATCACCTGTTTCGACGGCAAGCTCGAAGTTGTCGTAGAAAAACCGGCCATTGTACTCACATATGGCACCAAATAATATGCGGTAGGAAGTGGAGTCAATCTTACCTTCGATGGTATAAGTCTTCCATTCCGAGTTACGAACGGGTTGTTTCCACATATTTTCGAAGAAACCAACGCCAATCTTTTTATCCACTCTTACCCACAGCCGGGCAGAAGCGCTGTCGTCTTCCACTTCAGCTCGCATAGAAGCCCGGAGGCGAAAACGACTGCCTTCGAAGCCTTCGGTCGCTATTAACTTTCCATAGGAGACCCAGTTGTCCTGAGCTATCGAAGAAAGAATGTAGAGCGTTAAGAAAACGAGGAGGAAAATTAATTTTTTCATTTTTTTCAGATTTGTGAACCGGGTTAATAATTTTGAGAATTTGAGTTTGAAGCAATTTCCAGAAGTGTCCGATAAAATTATTGCTTCACT
>CAZJYF010000376.1:0-4505 GCA_964549665.1 uncultured Saprospiraceae bacterium | reverse complement strand
GACCAATTCACAAAGGCCAACAACGGCAAAGCCTTTTACAGCAGCTTGCAAGGCCTCGGTGAATTCATCTTCATGGATTACAAAAACAACAAAAGG
This sequence comes from uncultured Saprospiraceae bacterium, assembly GCA_964549665.1. Lineage (GTDB taxonomy): Bacteria > Bacteroidota > Bacteroidia > Chitinophagales > Saprospiraceae > CAZJYF01. Next base: position 4,409 of record CAZJYF010000376.1, on the reverse strand, counting down.
AAGAGAGCCCGGTAGGTAAAAAAAAGCCCTTCCATGGCGATACATTAAAAGGGCACCTGATAAATCAGGAAAGTATAATTAACAGGGATATAATTTCAGCAAAAAATATTTTTCAACACCTTTCCTTATTGAGCATAGCATGCACCTTAAAATGTAAGTGTTGGTCATTACCAAAAAGGTAAATGATAGTTTAGAACCTGGTTGTGTTCTCCCAAATGGGGAAGGATACAGTTAAAGAATTTATTCTTAATTCAAAGATAAAATAAAATTCCTGATGGATTTATATTTAAACGCATTTTTATAAAACACTTTTCTTTTCCAAGTTTTCTGAATCTCCAAAACCGGATGGAGGAAATCAATCGTACTAAATCAAGTCCTCGAGCGTTTAATCCTTGTAATTTTTTTCTCTCCAACGAATATCTCCATGAAAAAATATCTGATTCTGTTATTGACGACCTTGTGGTTTTTCCAAATGCAGGGACAGGAGAAAACACCTCATCTAACTGATTTAGAGCAACTTAGGAATATAGAAAACGCTTTGGAAGTGTTGGGTTATTCCGTCCTGAATGATTCTTCAAAAACCAATCGTTTCGCTGCCTGCCATCAACTCATCCCAATGCTTGTCAATGCGCTGAAGATAAAAAATTCATTTGATTACCCTTTTGAAAAACTTCGCACCATTTCCATTCAATACCCTCGAGATAAGTCATTTAGAATTTTCACATGGCAGCTTTATGTCGATGCAGATGAATACCGGTATTACGGGGCTATCCAAATGAATCAACCGGAATTAAAGCTGTTCCCACTTTTGGACCGTTCCACTGCTATTAGCTCGGCAGAACAGGATATCCTGAATGCCGACAATTGGTTCGGTGCTTTGTATTACAATTTGAAGCAATTCGACAGCCCGGAAGGTAGAAAATACCTCCTTTTTGGTTTCAATGGCTTGGATTTTTTCAACGACAGAAAACTTATCGATGTACTCAGTTTCAAAGATGGCGTTCCCGAATTTGGCGCACCGGTTTTTGTACAAAAAGTCCAAAAAACCGGTGAGAAAATTGTGAAAAATCGAATCGTCAAAGAATATTCAGCCGAAGCATCCATGGGCTTGAATATCGACGAAAGCCTAAAAGCAATCATTTTCGACCACCTTGTGGTAATGAAAGGGCAACTGCCGGGACAAGGCCTCACATATGTGCCTGACGGAACTTACGAGGGGTATAAACTTGAAAAAGGTTTGTGGGTGTATGTTCCAAAAATGTTTCATGGGGTGCTGGACAAAGCGCCCCGCCCAGAACCTAAACTCGACGGCAGGAAGGGAATAGATATCTTTGGCAAAAAGAAACAATGAAGGGAGCCATGAGGTCATTTGCTCAATAATCTCCGTTTAGAATTTCTATCTTGTGCCTGTTTTTTGTCATTTTGAAAAATGGGTCAAATGGTTCAATCACACAAAATTTCCATTCAAAAAACGGCGCATTATTACACCCTCGGAGAGCCATCCAAGCACATCAAAAACTTCTGGATAGCTTGTCACGGCTACGGGCAACTCGCCCAAAAATTCATTCGCAAATTTGAAGTTGTCGAAGACGAGGAGACCTTTGTCATCGCTCCGGAAGGGCTGTCTCGCTTTTATTGGGAGGGATACAGTGGTGATGTTGGAGCTTCATGGATGACCAAATTAGACAGGCTTGATGAGATAGAAGACTACACCAAATACCTCCAATCCATTTACGAATTTCACTTGCCGCTACTAAGCGAAAGGGTAAGAATCACCCTTTTTGGATTTTCGCAGGGTTGTTCGACCCAATGCCGTTGGATTTTGAAAAATTTTCCGTTTTTCCATCGTTTGGTGCTGTGGGCGGGGGTCTTGCCGGAAGACTTGGACTACCTGGCTCATCGGGATTATTTGCAAGACAAATCCCTTTTCTTTGTCTTTGGCGAAAAGGATGAATTTTTGACCAAAGAACGATTGGATAATTACCTTGATTTTGCAAAAAAACAACAGTTGTCCTTTGACCTCATCAAATTCGGCGGAAAACACGAAGTGGACAGAAAGGTATTACAGAAACTTTCCAACGATTTTAAACGCAAAATTTAGTTCCACAGGTTTTGAAGAGGAAATCTACTCGAAAGAACTGCTTCAGCAGTATCAATCTTTGGTATGCCAGGAATTGATACTCGCACCCAACAACTCACCCAAACCCAGAAAGATCCATTCATCTGAATCAAAAAAGCCGCCTTTCCCTGACCGGGAAAAGCGGCTTTTAAACTTTACAAAAAACAAATATCGTCCTTTACTTGAAGATGTATCTCAAACCAATCTGCATTTGCCAGCGAGAACTTGCCACCCCGCTGTCAACGATATTATCCGTTGAAGGGTCGTTGTTTTTGACACCTTTAAATGCAAAAGTTGGGACGGTAGCTTCGCCTGTATTTGGATCATCCTGGAAACCTTTGAAATCCATTAACTCAAAATCACGGAACACAAAACGTCTCCGACCCCAACTATCATTGATGAGGTTGGTCAGGTTGAAAATATCCAGGGAAAATTGGAAAGTATGCGATTTGCCACCTGTATTTAGGGTGAAGTCCTGGAGAAATTTAAAGTCAATAACATTACTCCATGGGCCTCTTTTGGCGTTGTGCTCGGCATATTGTCCTCTCCTGCCTTTCAGATAAGAATCACCTTCGATGAAGGCGTTTAGGTCGGTCCATTGCTGTTCAGGCGTTCTGCCACCACTTTCTACTAAAACGATGTCATTCATATCCCGAGGCACATAAATCAACTCTCTTTCCCGTGAATCTTCATTCTTCAGTCCACCCCGGTCATTGTAGGTGTAGGAATAGGGTTCTCCCTGAATTCCTTCATAAAAGAAAGAAACGGTGGAAGCCACATTTTTACCCTTGTTCCAATAGCGTTTGTAGGAAAAAGAACTGATGAAACGACTTCCTTGTGCGAAATCGGAACGCGTCAGCGGTTGATCAATATTTCTTCCCTGCACACTGTGAAAGCCCCTCCATTGGGAGGAGTTTTGGGAAGAAGTACCATCAAAAACCGATTTGGCGTTGCCATAGGAGTAGGCAAACATGCCCGCAAATCCATTTTCAAAAGGCTTGGTCACCGATGCGGTAAAGTTCCACGAATAGCCGCGGCTGGTGTTATAGCCTAGAATGACCCGGCTATAAGTATCATCGATTTCAGCCCGCCGATCGTAAATTGGGCGATTGTCGCCGGTTCCAGTTAGGTTGCCAATTTTGCGACCTAGGTTGACATTCTGGTAGGCGACATTGTTGATGGTCTTGTTGTAAAGGAAGTCCAAATTTCCAATCAAACCCCAGGGGAGTTTTTGGTCAATGGCAATGTTTCCTTTCACAACCTGTGGAATTTTGAAATCATGGGCAAACAAATCGATATCGCCGGAAGGAGTCGGATTGTTGGGGTCTATCTCACCCGGAATTTGCTTGTCGAAACGAGGTTCGAACGGAAGGTCTCCAAATCGCAAAATCGTACCCCTGTTGAAGCCGTAGTTGTTGTAGGAACCGCCTGGCCATACTAGAGGTACGCGGCTGGTGAAGACGCCAATACCACCCCGAATCTGTGTTTTTTGCTCGCCGGTAACATCCCAGTTGAATCCAACCCTGGGTGCAAATAATGCCTGGGTCTTAATGAAGCTTCCCGTTTTAGCACCTCGAAGATCCCAAACTTGCTCTAATATGGGAATCGTGGTTGCGTTAAAACTCTCATTGACCGGGGTATCGTCAAAGAACGGAATGTCAACTCGCACTCCTGCCGTCAATTTAAAGTTATTGGAAACCTGAAACTCATCCTGCACATAAAAACCCAACTGACCCGAATTGAATATAGCCGCCGCCGCCGAACCGTCGCCGGTAATATTGTCCCTCAGGGAGTAACTTCGGATATAGAAGCTGGAGTTGGCATCATTCAGGAAGTCGTCGAGGCTGTCAAACTCGTAGGAACCGAAGTTAAAAGGAATGAACAGGTTGTAAATATCGTAAAATTCGTTGTGCGTACCAAAGGTGATATTGTGCTTTCCTGTGTAAATCTGGAAGTTATCCGTGAGGGTGAAAATATCCTGGTCAAGCCCGTTTGCCGTGGAAAAACGCTCAGAGCCGAAAATGATAGACGCACCATTTCCATCGTCAATATTGACATAGGGGAAGGGTTGTCCCGAAGGGTCCCGGTCGTCCCGAACGCTGATATATCCCAGCTTCAGGTTATTTGCCATGTTGGAACCGATTACTGAATTCCATTCCAAAGAACTGGTGTTTGTTTTGGAAGCAAAAAATTCGGAAGCATTCAGGAAATTAATTCTTCTTGTATTAGACTGCAAGCCTTCCAGATTTCTGGATTTCACATAGCCGTGGCGGAAACTGATTTTGTTATT
>CAZJYF010000375.1:0-4518 GCA_964549665.1 uncultured Saprospiraceae bacterium | reverse complement strand
GGACGCACCTAAAGGCGCTAAACACTTGATTATCACACGCCTACAAACGGGGTCACTCCTATACATACGTATGTAACGGAGTTTTTTCTTACCCAAAACTCACGTTAACTGATAATCAGGAATTCAATAGGGTCCAATAGCGGAGAATTTATATTCTCCGATTTTAACACAAAAAATGTTTATGAAACATTTTTTTAAAACGTACAACCTATGAAAAAAGCACTTCTCTTCCTGTTGGCAATTGTCATCCTTTGCCCTACCGCCACTTTTGCACAAAAAAAGAAAAAACAAACCGACTCGGAACCTGCTCATTTTGCCTTCCATGCGGACAAGTTTCAATCCCTTAATTTTAGAAACATCGGCCCTTTCCGGGGCGGTCGTTCCAACACGGTCACTGGCGTTCCCGGCGATCCGATGACCTACTTCTTCGGCAGCGTTGGCGGGGGCGTTTGGAAAACGGAGGACGCGGGAATTACATGGAAAAACTGCTCCGACGGCTTCTTTAAAAGCGGTTCGGTGGGCGCCATTGCCGTTGCGCCAAGCGATGTAAATGTGGTCTATGTCGGTATGGGCGAACATGCGGTTCGGGGCGTGATGACCTCGCACGGAGATGGGATGTATAAAAGCACCGACGGAGGCAAGACGTGGAAGCATACCGGCTTGGACAATTCGAGACATATTGCGGCGATACGGATTCATCCGAAAAATCCTGACTTGGTGTATGTTGCGGTGCAAGGCGCCTTATACGGCGGCAGTGAGGATCGGGGAATTTACAAAAGTGCCGACGGGGGTGAAAGCTGGCAAAAAATGCTTTTCGTCGATGCGCATACGGGGGCGTCGGATTTGAGCATGGATGCGACGAATCCGAGGATTTTGTACGCTGCCATGTGGGACAATCAGCGACTGCCCTGGAAAGTTCGAAGCGGGGGGCCGGGTTCCGGGATTTGGAAATCGGTGGATTCGGGCGAGACTTGGGAACGCCTGACAAAAGGTTTGCCGGAAGAGATGGGGAAGGTATCGGTGGCTGTTTCGCCTGCCAATCCGCAGCGAGTGTACGCCAATATCGAGGCGGAAAAAGGCGGCGTCTTTCGTTCGGATGACGGCGGAAAAACATGGAAGCAGGTGAACAGCAACCGCGTGACGGTTGCCCGCGCGTGGTATTACATCAAAATATTTGCCGACCCAACGGATGAAGAAACGGTTTATGTGCTGAATGCCCCCGTGCTCAAGTCGGTGGATGGCGGTAAAACCTTTCAACGCATCCCGAACCCGCACGGAGACCAACACAATTTGTGGATTAACCCCGACAACCCGAAAAACATCATTTTGGCAAACGATGGCGGCGCTTGCATTACCTTCAACGGCGGCAAGACATGGAGTACGGAAGGCAACCAACCCACCGCTCAATTTTACCGGGTGATTGCCGACAATCGTTTCCCTTATCACCTTTACGCGGGGCAGCAAGACAATTCGACGGTGGCTATCGCAAGCCGCACGCAGGGTGGCGGCATTGGCGTTCGGGATTGGCACGCGGTTTCCGGTGGGGAAAGCGCTTTTATAGCCTTCGACCCCGACGACCCGAAATTGATTTATGGCAACGCGATTCAAGGGTTTACCGATGTCTATGACGAGGCGACCAAGACGACCAAAAGCATCATGGCTTACGGACAACTGAACCTCGGAATTATGCCCAAAGACATGAAATACCGCTTCAACTGGAACAACCCGATGGTCGCCCAACCACAGAATCCGGGCATCCTCTACCATGGGGCACAGTTGGTGCTGAAAAGCGAAGACGGCGGGTATTCCTGGAAGGAAATAAGCCCCGATTTGACTCGAAACGAAGCCTCCAAACACGGACCCGGAGGGGAGCCTTACACCAACGAAACCGCAGGCGGGGAGGTCTATAACACGATTAGTTACATCGCCTGTTCGCCGCATCAGGCAGGGGTGATATTGGTCGGAACGGATGACGGTTTGGTTCAATTGACGAGAGATGATGGTGCGAATTGGAAAAATGTGACCCCGGCCGGTTTGCCTGAATCGCTGATTAATGCCATCGAAGTTTCGCCCCACGACCCGGCAACGGCCTACATCGCCGTGACCCGCTACAAATTCAACGAACTGGCGCCCATGATTTTTGTGACCCACAATTTTGGCGAAAGTTGGGAAAAAAGGGTGAATGGCATTCCAAACGATAACTTCGTGCGCGTCGTCCGGGAAGACCGAAAGCAACAAAATTTGCTCTACGCGGGAACCGAGAACGGCCTGTACATCAGTTTCAACGGCGGTGGAAAATGGCATGCCTTCCAATCCAATTTGCCGGTTTGCCCCATCACCGACCTGACGATTGCCGACAACGACCTCGTGGTCGCTACTTCCGGGCGTGCCTTCTGGATTTTGGATGATTTGAGCGCTTTGCAGCAAACGATGGGCAAGCCGGATACGACCACCCTCCAATTATTTCAACCCAAACCCACCTACAAATTTACCATTGGCACACCGCCAAAACCTCCTGCCGGACAAGGTCAGAACCCGCCGAATGGAGTCATCTTCGACTACTATTTGCCGCACAATTGGGTGGACAGTTCTCTCCTCACCCTCGAGGTTCTCGATGCCGAAGGCAACCTCATCCGAACGTTGACCAACCAAAAGCCGGAAAAATTCAAAACCTGGCCGGGCGGTCCTCCCAAGCCACCAATATTGCCTTCCAAGCCGGGCGCCAACCGCTTCAACTGGGATTTGCGCTACGAAACGCTTCCTGCCGTCGAGGGGGTTTACGTCATGGGCGACTACCGGGGTCATCTCGTCGCACCGGGAAGCTACACTTTGCGTCTCTTTTCAGAAACGGATACGGCGGAAGTTTCCTGCCAAGTGCTCGCCGACCCGCGTTTAACGGCTAGTCGGGAAGACTTTGCAGCCCAACAAACCCTGCTGCTGCAAATTGACGGGATGGTAAAAGATATTCATCAATCCGTGAATCGCCTCCGTTCGGTGAAAAAGCAGTTGGAAGCCCGCCTCGAATTGTTGCGCCAAATGGATGGCATGACTGATTTGGTGAAAACCGGTGAAACCGCGCTCGACGGCATCACCGAATGGGAAGAAAAATTGATTCAGCCAAAGCAAAAAACGCAGCAGGATGTGGTCAATTTTCAAAACCAACTGAACGCGCAACTGCTGGCACTGAAAGGGCAAATAGATTCCCATGTTCCGAAACCCACCGAAGGCACCAAATTGCGTCTGAAGGATTTGGTGGCAGATTGGAATGCGAGAAAGCAGGAGATGGAAACGATTATTGAGGACGAGGTCGGTGGGTTTAATGCGGCTTACGAAGAGGCAAACTTGCCGGTTTTGATTTTGCCGAATCAAAAGTAGGGTGAGGGAGTGCCTATAAAATCAAAAGCCCTTTGGATAATTTAAATATGTCGTATTAATGTTTTGATTTGGGGGGCTGAAAAATGGGTTATCAAATAAATGTATTTCTAAATTTATGGACTAATAAACTGAAATTTAGCTTTTTATGAATTAGAATATATTTATTTGATAACTCGACATTGTGGAGGTATCGGTAATGAGTTGCTGATATCCCCTTGTTCCAGCCAACCAAAAAAAGAAAATGACAAAAGACCAAGAAATAGCATTTAAGAAATTGGTAGATTACTCGAAAGATTTAGAAAATGTTGATTATGAGGAGATAAAGAAAATTATTTCTGAATCCATCAGACAAGTACCAATTGCAACAGCATTCCTTCGCAAAGGCTGGTTTATTGATAGGGTAAGAGTCAATAAAGGCAATAAGATATTTACGAAAAAAAGTGACGTGTCTTACATAAAAGATGATTATGTAATCGATAATATTTTAACGGATTTCGGTCGAGCTAATAAGCCTCACCAAGTTATGTTTTATGGGGCTGTAAAAAGCTCCGAAATATGGCAGCCAAGAGCAACGGCAATATTTGAAACAAGTCAATTACTTAAAGAAAAAGATGCTATTAATATTGAAGGCGAGCTATTAACAGTAAGTAGATGGAAAATACTTGAAGATATTTTATTGGCTGAAATTGTTTTTGATGATGAAGCTATTAGAAAGAACCCTGATACCCGAAAAGCATTCAATCATCACATGAAAGAGATTGCTCATCATCCATTAAGAGAATTAGGGTTAAGGCAGATTCAGTTTTTCAGTAGAGAGTTTGCTAAAATAGTTGACAATCATTGGGGCTACAAAATATCAGTTGCTTATACTGATTTAATTTTACATGATAAGAAACCTTCAATGAATGGAATACCTATCGAAGGCATCGCATTTCCAAGTGTACCATCCGACCATAAAGGAGAAAATGTGGTTTTAAGACCAGACGTGGTTGAAAAAAAATTAGAATTAGAATTAGTTTCAACACAAATGGTGCATAAGAATAAATTAAAGTCTTTTGTTAACAACCATAAATATGTTACTGATTTTGGAGAGAATAACTCAGATTTCATCTGGGCTGATACCGACCCGAAATATGTGTTGTC
>CAZJYF010000374.1:0-4518 GCA_964549665.1 uncultured Saprospiraceae bacterium | reverse complement strand
CGTTTTCAGGTCCGGGTCGTTGAGCAGCAAATTGAGCCAATCGAGGGCATTTTCGTATTTTCCGGCCCCGAAATAAAGGTAGCCTAGATTGTAATACAGCCCCAAACGCTGTGCACCGTTTATATCTTCCCTGTATTGGGCAAATTCATGTTCCAGGGGGCGCAGGTTTGCCACGCCCTTCTTAAATTGCCCCGTTGAAAGGTAAAAATCCGTTTCCAGGTTGATGCTTCGAATGAATAACCGCCGTTTTTGGTCTGGCGATTGAACGGGGATTTTGCGCAACTTTTGGAGCGTTTGCAACACTTCCTGCTGCTTGCCCAATTGCTTCTGCACGTTAAATAAATTCGTGATGGCGCTGATGTAGCGTCGCAATAAGCGCCCCTTCAATTCGCCGAATTCCTTTTGCTCAAACATTTCCACCATCCGGCAAATGTGTCCATAACTTTCTCGAAATTCACCCACCAAAAAATGATAGGAAAAGCGCGCGTTCAGGTAAAAATACTGGGCATTGAAGGATTGGGCTTTGTCTTCGCTTTGAAACAAAGGACGGGTAAATATTTTTCGCAAATTTTCTTTCTCCACCTCCGTCCGAATAGCGCCCCGCTTCCAGTAAGGCAAAAATACGCGGTCGTTCAAAGCTTGAAATTCGAGGAAATTGCGGTACCTGTCGAGTAAATCAAATTCGGACTGAATGCCATCTTCCAAATAATTTTCCAGTTTCCCGAAATCGTTGCGCACATGAGCGATTTGATGTTCCCATCGAGATATGATCAGGAGTTGTAAAAAAATTTCCTTTTCGGCTGCCCCTTTTTTGGCTTTAGTCAAAACTTTCTCCCCTTGCTTGTACAAATTTTTATCGAAAAGCAACTGCGCATTTCGCAAAAGGAGGAAAAATTTATCCGCCGATTTGTTTTCGGTAAAACTCCGCAAGCTACTCAATATCAATTGGTAGAGGTAGTTTTTAGCTACGTGCAATTGCCTGCAAAAGGCTTCATCTGAAAATTTCTTTTTTATCTTCGCCTCATCGTATTCATCCTGCTGACCAATGGCGTCGAACAGCAACACATATTTGTTCTTGCCGCCAATCACATGGCGGGAGGCATATAATTTAAAATACCGTTTTTCTTGTTTACTCAAAGATTTTATTAACTGAAACAAGTCATCGGAAACGGTTTTCATAGTTCAAGAGTTTGATAGGCGGGTGTCGAAGTTCTTTGTTTGGAAAAAATTCTTCGCACAAGATGAACTCCAACCTGGACTCCTACATTATAAGCGATTTGGGTTTTAAAAATAAAAGATTGTTAATTAAATTATCATAAATTACCTGAAAATTTATTTCCCATTTGCCACCAAAATTCTAATTAACTGATATTCTGTCACTTAAACAAGTTATAATATTATGGAAGGGTGCTTTTTTTATCTAAAAATACCGGCATCCAGCGGTTATACCAAAAATTCAGTAACTTTTTTTCCAAAACTGGTTTGGCTGACAGTAGGTTTCGTTATAGCTTTGGACATCAACGTTTACAGCCAGGTTGTCGTTTCCAGTCAATGCGATTTTGTCGTCACTGGAAATGTTTTGGATGTTAAATGTTTCGGTGAATCGGTGGGAAGAATTGAACTTAGCGTCGCCAATGCCGCCGGCAATGTGACCTACCAGTGGTTGAACGCAGTCGGAGCAGTGGATGCCACCGCAGCAGCCATCGATAACCAGCCCGCCGACACTTATCAGGTCATCGTTTCCGACGACCTTTGTTCCGACACTTTCCACTTTGTCATAAATCAACCCCCTCCCCTATTGCTGACAGCCAGAGATACCACGATTTGCGACGGTGGTGGTACTGTAAACCTCAATTCTCTGGTGACGGCAAGCGGAGGTGTCGGAAATTTCACTCGAACGTTTTCCACCCTTTCAGGGGTTGCTGTTGATTGTGCCACCTGTCCTCAGGCTGTCGATATAAACCAAAACACGCTAATTCGCGCGACTGTCCGGGATGGAAACGCATGCCTGACAACCCAAAATATTTCCATCTCGGTTCTAGCGCCTATTGCCCTGGAAATTGACGTCCAAAATGAGACTTGCGGGCAGGATGGGCAGATTTCCGTTTTGGCTAGCGGAGGCAACGGTGATTTTGCTTTCCGGTTACTTGGATTTCCGAATGTACCCGACAACAGCGGAAATTTCCCCGGCTTATTGGGTGGGCAAAATTACACGGTGGGGGTCCTCGACGGTGCCGGCTGCACGGCAGTCCGAGAGGTTTTTCTTCCCGCAACTGCTTTGCCTGAGGCTACTCCCCTTGTCACCAATGCCACTTGCATCAATGCGCAGAACGGCGCGATTGAATTAGTGACGACCGACCCAGGGGCAGTGATAGGTTATGCCCTGAACGACCCCCAATTTCTCCAGGATGCCCCATTCTTTGAAGCTTTGGAGGCAGGCACTTATACGCTCTTCGTAGCTGACACCTTTGGTTGTGTCACCCCACTGGCAGAACAGGTAATTGTCGGCGAACCCGATTCCATTCAGGCAATGCTGTCGGTAGAAAATGTCTCCTGTCCCGGCGAAGGAGACGGAAGCGTAGCCCTGACTGTTTCGGGTGGAAATGGCGGTTTTATTTTTTCTTTGGACAATATGGTTTTCCAAAATTCCAGTGTTTTTATAGGACTAAATGGCGGTCCCCACTTTGTCCTCATAAAAGATTCTTTGGGCTGTGAAAGCACGCAAACTTTTTTGGTGGAAGAGGAAGATGCCCCCGCACTGGGCGCCGAAGTCACTCCAACTTGTCCGGGCAGCGATCCCGGAACGGGTTCTATCGTCATCCTGGATTCCGGCAAGTTCTTTGTCGGCGCCTTCGAATATTCCATCGACAGCACTAATTTTCAATTCTCCAATGTATTCGACAGCCTTCCGCCCGGAATTTACCAAGTTTTTGTGGTGGATGTCCTCACCAATTGCCAGTTTACTTTGACGGTTGAAGTGCCGGAGGCAAGTCCTCCGGGGGTCTCCTTCGATACGCAAGCAGTCAGTTGCCCCGGCAATGCCGACGGTTCGGTAAAGGTCAATATTACCTCTGGAGGCTCAACTTTCAACTTTGATTACTCTTTGGACGGCATTGACTTCGCCCCGGTGAATACCTTTTCCGACCTGGCAGAAGGGTTTTACGACCTATTTATCCGGGACTCGATTGATTGCGTCTTCCAATTTCAATTTCATATTACTGGTCCCTCCCCTATCCTCATACAAATGGAAGGGCAGGATTTGCTTTGTAATGGAGGTTCAAAAGGACAAATCACGGCAATAGTTAGCGGCGGCAACCCGCCCTTTCAATACGCCCTGAATAACCCCTCCAACTTCCAAATCGACAGCGTTTTTTCCGAATTGTTTGCTGGAGAATACACCATTTTTGTGCAGGATGCCAACGGCTGCCTGGATTCTGCTTCGCTTACGCTAAAAGAACCCGGCGAAATACAAATTGATTTTTCTTTTGAAAATGAGACCTGTAGTCAAGCAAATGGGCTGATAGCTGGCTTCGTCACCGGAGGCATCCCACCTTACAACTACAAATGGAACAACGGCGCTTCCACGCCCCTGATCACCAATCTTTTGATGGGGATTTACGTAGTCACCGTGGTCGATGCCAATAATTGCAACAAAACTGGCAGCCAGGAAATTTTGGACAAAGCCACCCCCATTTTGACCGCTTCTTTAATGGACGTAAGTTGCTGGGGCAGTGGGGATGGGGAAATCAACCTCACGATTACGGGCGGAAAGATGCCTTTCGCCATCCTTTGGTCCAACGGCGCTATGACCGAAGATATCAGCGGCTTGGATGGTGGCAGTTATTCGGTAACTGTCCTCGACGACAATGATTGTACCGCCGAAAGCAACTATATGGTCGTGCAGGAACCCGAACGCATCGTTTTGGACGACAGCATTTGGTTCGAAAATAATTTTGGTTTCATTGACTTGCGCGTCCGCGGAGGGGTGTTCCCCTATTCTTTTCTTTGGTCAACCGGGGCAATTTCCGAAGATGTGGGGGGGTTGCCGGCACCTGCCACTTATGCCGTGACCGTCACCGATGCAACGGGTTGTCAGGAAAGTGAAACAATTGACCTGGTGATTACGGGAACCCATCAGCCCCCGCCGGAATCTTTTGTTTCTGTCTTCCCAATCCCCGTTGTGGATGAACTCACGGTGCGCTTTGATTTGCCTGAAAACGAAACTGCTCGCCTAGAATTGATTGACCTGAAAGGCACCTTGGTTCAATCTTTCCCACCTTTTTTGGCAAAAAATGATTTCTTCCACATCGATGTGGGAAATTTGCCCGCAGGTATTTATTTCTTGAAAATTGAATTGGCGGGAAAAACCCTCGTGCGGAAAGTTGTTAAACAATGAGAAACTGCTAATTTAAATTTTCAACCGGCAGCCAATACCGTTTTCAGCAGGAAAATGAACAGCGCCATCTTCGATTTTCACCCCTTCAGCCGGGTCATTTTTAATCAAAAGCGGCCCGTCCA
>CAZJYF010000373.1:0-4528 GCA_964549665.1 uncultured Saprospiraceae bacterium | reverse complement strand
AAATACCATGACCTCCCCTTTTTGTCATTTGATATAAAAAAAATTATAAATATTTGTAAAGATTAAAATAATCTATTATATTTGCGGGGAGAATTAACGGATTTTATTATCTCAGTAAATAAACAACACCATGAACAAACCAAAACCGATTTACACCTATCCCCATTTCAGGCTATTTTTCAGTAGCAATTTTCCAAAAAAAATTACTTCACCAATTTTACTGGATTCAGACTGACGTATCAGTTGTCGGGAAAGTCATATTTTGGTCCGCCTGCTGGCGGAAAAAAGTAATGGCCATTGCAGATTGATAGACAAATATTGTTCTCGACCTTGCGAGGCATTTTTTGAATATCCAAAAATTTGCCGGGAACGGCAGTCGTTGCGTTCAGTAGGTTTCTCTATTCGTATCTGTATCTTCCCCTTAGCCTGGTTTTCTTAAACCCATTTCTCCTGATTGATTAATTGACGGACTGCGAACATCCGACGGGCTTGGTATTTCCTTGCTCTAACATTGAGATTTCATTGTAAATAAAAGAAAAAACGAATTAACACACGCAAGGCGAAAAAGGGTCTCTGTGCAGTGAAATTGCAAGAAACCATTCGCTAAACGTGCATCCATTAACCGATTCATTAACAAATTAAGTCCCATGAAAATGACGACGCACCTTCTGCTTTCCAAAAGCCGTGTTGGCTTTGGGAGGCACACCCAATCACCGAGAGTCCTATCTTCTTTGGTCTCAAAAAAATTTCTACTGGCATTTTGGACGATTGTATTTACGGCACTATTGAACGACGGAACGGCACAAAATTGCACCATGGTTTGCAATGATATTGTTTCACTGTCGCTTGGCAATTCCTGCCTGTCAGAAGTTACCTACGATATGATTTTAGAAGACCCCGACAACCCGGCGGTTTGCTTTCCGGTCGGGCCGGGCGCTTATCAGGTTATTTTAAAAGCCAATGGTCTCGTTATTCCAACGAGTCCTTTTATCGATGCGACGAGCATCGGAAAAATTCTTGACGTGACGGTGAAACATTTAGTTAGCGGCAATTCCTGTTCGGGTTTTATTGTCGTGGAGGATAAAGTGCCCCCGGCGCTTATCTGCCCACCGGACATTACGGTTTCCTGTACCCAAGCCACCGACCCTGCCTTGACGGGTGCTCCCGATGTGAGTGATTGCTCGGATTTTACCCTGAGTTTTTACGATATAACTGAAAACCTCGGTTGTAGCAGTTCTCCCGTTATGGCTTTGATTACCCGGACGTGGATGGCGACTGATGCTTATAATAATATCAGCACGTGCACACAACTGATTTCCATCGGTAAATCTTCTGTTACTGATGTCGTTTTCCCATTGAACTTGGACGGCGTTCAATCGCCTGTTCTGAGTTGTGATAACCCAAATACCGACCCTTCCAATACGGGCGTTCCCACCCTCGATGGCAGTCCGATTTTGCTGACGGGCTTTTGCAATATTATTGCCACGTACAGCGACCAGGTATTGCCTTCCTGTGGTAATTCATTTGCCCTCCTTCGCACCTGGACCCTCGCAGACTGGTGTGGAGGCATCATTTTAAAACAGGTTCAAATAATTAAAGCGGAAGACCACGAAGGGCCCCTGCTGAGCTGTCCCGCCGACCTGACGGTGGGGATGAATGCATCAAACCTCTGTTCCGCTTTGGTCTCCTTGCCGGAAGTTGGAATTGCGGACAATTGTTCCACCAATTTTACCGTCACCATGAATACCCCTGTGGGATTGGTCAACGGCAATGGCGGCCCGGTTTCAGGTATTGAAAGGGGAACTTTCCCGATTACCTACAAAGTGACAGATGAATGTGGGAACACATCCAGTTGTCAAATGAACCTGACCGTGGTGGACGATATGTCCCCCACTATGGTTTGTGACGGTTTTACCGTCATCTCCTTGAATGCCAACGGCACGGTATCGGTTCCCGCCATCGTTTTTGACGACGGAAGTTACGACAACTGCTGCTTCGACCACTTCGAAGTGCGGAGAATGGTGGCGGGTTGTGGTCAACAGCAATCGACTTTTGGCCCTTCGGTAACCCTTTGCTGTGAGGACATTGGAACAGACATTATGGTGCAGCTAAAAGCGGTCGATTGTTCCGGCAATTCAAACACCTGCATGGTGACCGCGAATGTGGAGGACAAATTTTCCCCCACCATCCTGTGCCCTGCCGATTTGACCCTTGAATGCACCCAGGATTTTACAGACCTTAACCTCACCGGTCAGCCGGAAGCGAGCGATGGCTGCCATGTGGCAGAAGTGAATCATTCGGACCAAATCGACCTGACCACCTGCGGAGTAGGGCAAATTATTAGAACCTGGACAACCACCGACGATTTTGGCAATTCCAGTTCTTGTACGCAGACGATTAAGGTGGAAGACAATACCCCTGTCAGTGTCGTATTCCCCCCCGATTATCAATTGACGGGTTGTGCCACGGCGGCTTCGTTGGACCCGGACAGTCTGCCCGCGCCTTTCAATTTTCCCGTTGTTTCGGGCGATGATTGTGAATTGGTTGCCAGGAATTACGAGGACGTGGTTTTTCAGGTTGCAGCACCTGCTTGTTTTAAAATTGTGCGGACCTGGACGCTGATTGATTGGTGTTCTTTCCAGGCGAATAGCAACAACTCGACCGGATTTTTCCAGGACCAACAAATTCTGAGTGTTTTTGATAATGAAGCTCCAACTTTTGCCTGTCCGGATGATTTTACGGTTGAAATTTTAGGAGACCAGTGTTTTACGAGTGTTACTTTGCCAACGGTGACGGTAAATGATTGCAGCGATGAAACTTCTGTAGTGGTGAGTAGTGATTTTGGGACGGGCTTTGGTCCCTTCGACAATGTGGTGTCGGGAACATACCATGCCACCTACACGGCTTTCGACGGCTGCGGCAATTCCTCCTCCTGTGGCGTCACCTTTACCGTAATAGATGGGAAAAAACCGACTCCCTTTTGCCTCACCGGTCTGTCGATTGAATTGATGGGCATGGACACCACGGGCGACGGGATTCCCGACGACGGGATGATACAAATGTGGGCATCTGATTTCGATGCGGGTAGTACGGATAATTGTCCCGGCGAACTTTCCTTTTCTTTTTCTTCCGATACCAGTGAAACCAGCAGGACGTATAACTGCCTCAATTTGGGTGTCAACAGCGTCGAACTTTGGGTGACCGATGTCTCCGGAAATCAGGATTTTTGTGAAACAACCCTCATCATTCAGGACAACATGGGCATCTGCAACCCGCCCACCCCCGAACCCTTGGTGGCCGGGGCGGTTTACGACCCAAGGGGCAATGATGTGGAGCAGGTCACGGTATCAGTCAACGATGGTATAACAAGTCCGGTCATTACCGGACCGGATGGGGAATTTGCTTTTCCTTCTTTAAAACCGGGCAATGATTACACCCTGTCCCCTGAAAAAGACATCAACCCCCTCAATGGGGTTTCGACCTGGGATTTGGTGCTCATCCACCGGCATATAGTGGGTTATGAACCGCTGCAAAGCCCCTACAAGATTATCGCTGCCGATATCAATAATTCGGGAAGCGTCACTACGCAGGATTTGGTCGAATTGCAAAAAATGATATTGCTGCTCCAGCCGGATTTTTCCAGCAACACCTCCTGGCGATTCGTCGATGCCGATTATGTCTTCCAAAACGAGGACAATCCATTAGCCGAGTCTTTTCCCGAATTTTTTAATGTCAATAATTTAACAACCGACAGGCTGAACATCAACTTTATCGGCATCAAAGTAGGTGATGTGAATGATAGCGCGATACCGAACAATTTTTTTGCTGCCGAAGACCGGGATAACGAAGGGGAACTGTCTTTCCAAGTCGAAGACAAGGAGTTAAAACAAGGTCAAACCTATCAAATTGACTTCAAAGCCAACGATTTTTTTGAGATAATGGGCTTTCAATTTACCATTGATTTTGACCAATCTGCCATGGAGTTCACCGGATTTGAAAAAGGTGATTTGGACCAAATGACCGAAGCCAACTTCGGATTTGCTTTCTTGAACCGGGGAATGTTGACGAGCAGTTGGAGTCATTCCGAACCCCAAAATTTACCAGAGGATGCCGTTTTATTCAGCCTTCGTTTTAAAGCAAAAACAAACACGCGCCTGGGCAATGTGCTCCATTTAAACTCTGCCTTGACGAAAGCTGAAGCCTATCGAATAGATGGAATTCAAATGGGAGTTGGTTTAGCGTACGGTAGTGAAAACGGCATCCCTTCTATTGCAGACGACGCATTTGAGTTGCGTCAAAATTATCCGAATCCGTTTCATAGTGCAACAATAGTCAGTTTCAGTCTGCCGGAGGCTCAAGATATTACCTTCAAGGTATTCGATGTCTCCGGCAGTATTTTATTATTGAAACAAGGTGTTTTTGCCAAAGGTTACCACGAGTTGAAAATTCGGGCTGCAGACTTTCCGATGCAAGGAATGCTTTATTACCAATTGGAAACAGCGACGGATTCGGCAACGAAGAAGATGGT
>CAZJYF010000372.1:1198-4529 GCA_964549665.1 uncultured Saprospiraceae bacterium | reverse complement strand
GGACGGCCTTCGCTCTTATACGGAGTGAATGGAGTTAAGACGTGTGCTATTCCGATCTATTCCACCGTCCACTCAAAATCGGGCAAACCGGGAATCAGAATTTCTTTTAAAAAATTCAACTGATTCTCCGTAATCGGTTGAGGAAAGAGAATCGCGGCGCTTTCCATAATGAGTGAATTCGGGTCAGTGGGGTAAAGCAATTTTTCGACAAATTTCAAAACATCGATTGAGGTTCGTGCCCCAGCCGCATTAAGCCCCTGGTTGATAAACAGATTTGTCACCTCCATTCGAATGGGTAGAGTGACCGAGTTGATCCACATCCTGTAAAAACCGGGTTCCTGATAATAGGCCTTCCAACCCGCCACGCTCGGAGGGCTGTAGTACTCCATTTGCAGAGCGGGTAAAACGCGACCGACGAGGAACCAATGCCTGTATTTTTGGGCGAGGGGTTCTGGAAAGCCGGCTTCAAATTGTTTGAGAAAGGACAACACAAAATCAATTGGGTTTTTGATCATCGGACCGACGTTCAATATGTCGAAGAAGTGTTGACTTCGCAATAAAGCCTCCAGCGCAGGCCGTATTTCGAAATCATTTTGAAGTAGAATCTGCGCCATTGGTTCGATGACATCTGCTTCAATCGCGTCGGTGATGGTATAGTAAACGAACCATCGATACAACTTCCGGCTGATAAAACGGGCCACTTCGTCTTTCGAGAAAATGAGGTCGATGAGGTGGGCATATTCCTCCTCCCCCATGTTGGTAATAATCACCTCGTCGAAGCGGTGGGATAATTTTTTGGCTTCCTTGTCGTGCCGGTTTGGGATAAAGACCGAATGAATCTGAACGTCGGGGTTGACGCTGGAAAATCCAATATCCCGCCAACCCGTCAACACCCGCGCTATTTGGACGACATCCACTTCCGTATAATTGGTGTAGTCGCCGGGGCCGGCTAGTTCGCCTTTGCCGATGGTGAACAATTCGAGCAGCTCGCGGGCATAATTTTCGTTGGGGGAGGCCCCCGTGTTTTGGTTGCCGTTGAGGTAGCGAAGCATCGAGGGGTCAACCGTAATTTTTTTGGTCAGCTCCCTGAAATTTCCCCAGGCATTCTCCCTGAACAGGGTGATGTAACGGTAATTGTACTTGGGGTCATTGATGTTAGCCGTCACGAAATGGTTGTGCCAAAAAAGCACGAGTTTCTCCCGGATGGAAACCCCTTCCTGAAGAATCAAACCAGTGGTCCAGGCGCGCAATGACCGGTTTCGATAACCCTTTACATTGACGGACTCTTGGTAAGGTGCATCGATCCAGGTCTCGCCAACAGGCACATTGGGGTCTTCTTCAAAATCGGGATTAACCGGCGGGTCGGGTAGGGGCTTTGCGGCAAAAAGTTGATCCAAGACTGCATCCAAACCTGCGGCGGCTGCATCTTTAATCATCGCGTTGGTTGGGCCGAAGGTAGTTCTTCTCAGTAAATGGGCAGCCTGTTCAAATTCCCAGGGACCCAGATAGGGCTCCAAGCCGGAAAAAACCAAAGGCTTCTCCACAGTCTTTATGTCCCCAACATTTTGATTCCCTGAGGTCCGGGCAGAGGTCTTTTGACCGAGGAGAGCGGATAAGGTAGCTCTTCTATCCATAATTAAAATTTATTGGTTTGAGAATGATTGTAGCAACAGAGTGGGTTCTGGAAATGCCGTCCTATGGACTTTGCTTATTCGCTTGGGTTTAAAACGATTCAGAAAAAAAATAGTATTTGACAGAAATGCAAAAGTTGAGATATGCTTCGTTGGTGCAAATATTCGAATCACGGTTGCCTTGGTTGAAAAAAAAGGAAAAGAAACGTTGCTCAAAAGGGGGAGAGGTTTGAAATCACGGTCTCTTATTGTTTGTTAAATTCTGCCTTCACTCGTATGTGAAGGGCTTTTCCTTACTTTTGAACACAATTTTTACCTATTTTGTGAATTGATTTTTTAGACATCCTCAGTTGTGCGAACGAAAGCCAAAACCAATACCCCATGACTGACTCAAAAAATCTTCTAAAACTACTCCAACTTCTACGGTTACTCAACTCACCGCCTGCTAAGGATGTGCACCAATTAACCCGATTGATGGGTTTGACCAAAAGCACCGTCTATCGCTACCTCAAGGTGCTGAAAAAAGTTGGCTATGAAATTGATTCCAATGAAAATAACCGAAAATCTTTAAAATTTTCAGTCCCAAAATATGGGAACGGTGTTTTGACAGCAACGGAAATCAATTATTTGCGTGGATTATTAGACGCCGAACATCGAAAGGAGGTGCTTGCCCAAAATATTCTTGGCAAGTTCCATCGAAGCCTTACTCTAATTCCCCTAGCTGATGCCTTGCCTCAATTGCACGCCAGCACCATCCTTCAGCTCCTTCGAGCAGGCATTGATTCAGGACATCAATTGGTCCTTCGCCGGTATCGCTCTCTAACAAGTAATACAACAGAGAATCGCAAGGTTGAACCGCTAGAAATAACAGAAGACAATCGTTATCTCCTTGCATGGGACCTAAAGAAGGAAGGGCAACGCCAATTTAAATTAAACCGTATTGAAGAAGTCGAAATACTCGATGAAAAGGTCTACCCCAAGCGGTACGCCTCCCCAATGGATCTGTTCGGACTCACAGGCGACGATTGGAACCGCGTCCGCCTGCGCCTTAGTTCGAGGGCACACCATCTGATTTTGGAGGAATATCCCTTGAGTCGTCCTTTTATCCGCCGGGTAGCAGATGACATTATCTTCGATGGGCAGGTAAGGCACTGGAAAGGCATTGGCAGATTCGTTTTGGGTCTGCCGGGGGAGGTCGAAGTGCTAGAACCGGAGGGGTTCAAAGTGTATATGAGAGGTAAAATTGGTGCGTTTGGGGTTTAAGTTTCAACCCTTGTTTATTTTTCTCTAAAGTTCCTAAAAAACGAAACGCATCATCCCTGATGCGTCGGTCCGAGGGTACTACCCTCGGAGAGGTGCTTGCGGCACAAAGATAACAAACACATGAACAAAAAACAAATATTCGAGGATAAAGAAAAAGTAATAGCCTACATAGATGGTTTCAACCTATACTTTGGGATGACCAAAGTTTGGAAAGACATTAAATGGTTAAATGTAAAAAAAATGGCTCGATCACTATTAAAGCCTACTCAAGAACTCATACAAGTCAAGTATTTTACTTCCAGAGTAGCCAATAATCCCGAAAAGGAAAAGAGACAAACTACTTACCTGGAGGCATTGCAAACAAAAGGCGTTACTATCATTTACGGTAAGTATCAACCTAACACAGAGGAGTGCAAAAGATGTGGAAATATCTGGTC
>CAZJYF010000372.1:0-1098 GCA_964549665.1 uncultured Saprospiraceae bacterium | reverse complement strand
TACCAAGACAAATATGATACTGCCCTTCTGATCTCAGGTGATAGCGATTTGGTGCCACCTATTAAAGCGGTCCATCAAAACTTCAAAAATAAACGGGTTGTGGTAGCCTTTCCCCCCAACAGGAAAAACATAAGTGTTTCGAAAGTGGCCAAAGGGTCATTCACGATTGGGCGCAAAAAACTGAAAGACCATCAATTGTCGAGGAAAGTTATTAAACCGGATGGCTTTGTTTTGGAAAAACCGACAGAATGGAAATGAAAAAAAATTGACTTTCCCGGAATACGGGAATGGAAAGGGGGAGATTTGCGACATTAAACAAAAAAAAATAATGACACAAAGTGAAAAAATTACAACTATAACTTTTCGCAAAACGGCGAATATGTTCATTAATGTGGGGGTTGTCGGCTTGTCTCGATTTATTGAAAAATATAAAATCGCCTATCCCGATAAGTTTCCTTCTTTGAATGTTTCACCACTTTCAAAAAATGAATTAACTATTGATTGTGATAGATTGATGGAGTTTTTGGAAGAGGTTTATTATTTCATGGGAGAGGAAATTTATGATACACCTTCACAAAAACAGATGGATGAAAATTACAATGTTTATTACATTGAGAAATTCAATGAATTTAAGCGTTTTCCTAAAATGAATACTTATGGTTTAACTCATTTATTGACCAATAATGCACAAGGAGTCACACGAAAAAAAGCAAATGCACCTAAAATCAAACAACTTGAAAAAGACAATCCAATTCTTGCCGAAAGAATAAAAGGATATTTTGAATCTCAAAATATTAAAATGCTGAGTAAGGTCTATTTGAATGAACCTTATACGAAAATAACCAGACTTGAACTGAATGAAAATCATTTACTTGAAGGAAATAAACAATGTCCAATTATCGGTGAATCCTTTAAAGCCTTAGTCGAGGCAAAAAATGTTTCTCCTTTTGTTTCAGGTTTGGCAAACTTTAATTCTTTTTTGAATAGCAGTGAAAAATACATTAGTTGGAAAGCCATGTATTTAATTCGTTTCGCCCCTGCGCTATGTTATTATTCATATCAAAACAATTATGAAACTTTAATCTGCAACTTTTTCAA
>CAZJYF010000371.1:0-4534 GCA_964549665.1 uncultured Saprospiraceae bacterium | reverse complement strand
AGAGCAAACTCAAGCTGCTTTTTATATAAAGTGTTACCTTCACGGTTCAAATTAAATGCACAACAAACAATGAAAAAAATTAAGATTCCTCCTTTCCGAATTGTCATGATCGTATTGGTCATCGGCTTTTTTGCCGGTCGGTATTTCTATTTTAATCCAAAATACGGGGATGGTGAAACGGCACCTGATTTTTCGGCGCAATTGGTTTCGGGAGAAAACTTTCAATTGAGCGACCTCCAAGGAAAGTACGTTTTATTGGATTTTTGGGGCAGTTGGTGTGGTCCCTGTTTGGCGGAAAGTCCGCATTTGGTTCGCTTGCACAAAAAATACCAAAACTCCGGGTTTAATGATGCCGAAGGGTTTGAAATTGTCAGCATTGGCATCGAACGAGACAAGGGACGTTGGCATCGAACCATTCAACGGCTAGGACTTTCCTGGCCGTATCATATCGCCGACCTGACGAACAGTTTCAAATTTTTTGACTCCAAAATAGCCAGCCTGTATGGCGTCCGCCAAATTCCGACTAAATTTTTAATTGATCAACAAGGGCAAATTGTGGAAGTTAACCCCTCTTTATCAAGGGTAGATGAATTTCTGGAACAACACCTACAATAGAGGTTTAACCGCAACCAATTTGCATTTAGGTACAGCCGTAACGAAGGTTCCGTGTTCTTTAATCTCTTCCAACCGGCAACTCCAGTAAAGTTGTCCCTTGTAAACCGTCATGTCCGGGCATCCGTCGCACATGTTCATTTGGCCATCCTCCATGAAGTCAATAGGCTGGATGATGGCATAGGTTTGCATGTAGACGCGTTGAAAAATCTGCAACGGATTCTTCAGCAGGCTTTTGAGGTATTGCTTGAATGCTTTTCGGCATCCCTTGTCAAACAAGGAAAAGAAAAGCATTGCCAAACGACCTATACTTAGAAATTTTGGGCTGGAATAACTCAGCCAACGGTTGCGAAAGAGGTGGGACAAATGTTGGACACTTTTCATAAAATTGGCGCCTGCAAAACCCAGCGTTTGCTTTTTTGTCGCAAACCGCAGCGCCAATGTCCATTTCATACTTTCCGGATCTATAGTGCCATTGAGATAGCCGCAAGGTTCATACTGCGGGTCGCTGCGACGAATTTGATCGGCGATGTCCTGCGTTTTCAAAATTTTCTCGCCGCGGAAATCCGTGTCATTGTAAAATTCGTCCGCTTCAATTTTTTCACCATTGGCATAAAAAGCAAAATTGGAAGCCATGCTAGGTTCGCGATAGAGAATAAAAACGATGGTATGGACTTTCCCCGGATTTTTTTGCGCCCATTCGATGGTATCGGGAATTTGGGAAAGGTTTTTCTCGGAAACCGTTTGGTTGAAGGAACAGGCGATGCCTCCTTCTTTAAAAACCATATCAGCGAATTTTTGTCGCAGCGGATTGTGGTCAATTTCTTTATGAACCAGCGAATCCTTTCTTTTTTGGGTCGTATCGATATGAAAGGTAAAGCCAGCTACTCCCGCTTTCTTCAACTCTTTCAGCAAAGGAGGCGTGAGCGCCAAGCCATTGGTATTGACGATGGGTTTCCAACCCAATTTGCGAACCATCTTGACGATTTCAACAATTTGCGGATGTACCAGGGGGTCGCCACCAGCAATACTGATGCAATCGCTTTTGCGTTGCATTTTAAAGACCATTAAATCATTAAAAATTTCCGTCATCGACTTGTGCCCTTCTTTGCGGGGGTCCCGATAACATCCTTTACAAGCCAGATTGCATTTGGTGGTTACTTCCAACCAAGAGATGCCGTTGTCGGTGAGAGACCAGGGCAAACGGAAATACTTTTGCGGGTTCAGTTTTTTTGATGTCATAACAGTTGTTTTTTTCATTTGCAAATTCGAAAGGCGGGTAAATTTTCCAAGCAAGTTGAAAACCAAGCAATTAGAACTTCCCATCCCCTGCTGTCCGGTGGGGGAATCTAATGCAAATTCCCTCGAAATAATTTTGTACTTACAATCTTAAAAAGTAAAAATAGACCTAAATATCTAAATTAAAATATAGACAGGCGCGTTTTTTTAATTTTTTTTTGAATTAAGCCCTGTTTGTGTCTTTTTAAAAACGATTTGAAACGGTCTGTCAGAAGGAATTACCGACGCCAAAGGCAGCTAAAAAGGAATGGATCCAAAAGTGAAATTCTTACGGGTAAAGCAACTCCAAGGGCTTTGGTTGAAACTTAGACCAAGCCTTGTTGCACCGCGAATTTCACTAATTCCGTACTGGAATTGAAATCCAATTTTCGCAAAATATTTTTTCGGTGGGTTTCTACGGTGTATTTGCTGATGAAAAGGGTTTCGCCAATAGTTTGACTGGTGAAGCCACGGCTAATAAGTTGCAAGACCTCCTGTTCCCGGGGGGAGAGACGAAGGCTTTTTAGAAAATCATCCTTCAAAATGGTATTTCTCTTGACAACCTTATCCGGTTTTGCATTAGGCCCGATAATCCCGGTGCTGAGGTATATTTGTCCTTGATAAACGCACTCGATGGCGGTCAGAAGTTCCTTGGGTAAGACGGTTTTGAGGACGTAGCCCTCGATGCCCTCATTTAGCAAAGATCGGGGAAGCCCCGGAGCTTGATAAGCTGAGTAAATAAGAATCCGGATGTTGGAAAATTGTTTTTTCAGTTGCCTGATATTTTGGTAATAATCGCTTCCAGGCAGGTTCAAATCCAATAGCAGTACCTCGGGTCGAGTGCGTGGAAGCAATCGAAACATTTCAACCGCAGAATGCGCGATGCCTACCAATTCCTTACCAGGGTCATTTTTTAAAATAGCTGCTACGCCAGTTGTCACAATCGGGTGGTCATCAGTCGAAAAGACTCGAATGCGGTGTTTTGGTGCCATGAGACTATAATTTAAGACCAAAAAAACGTTTTTCGATTAAGTATATCGTAAAAAAAATTACTTCCCGTTTTAGCTTGATTAGCTACCCTTCCGCTGGTGGATCATTCACTGAATGCCCACCTGAAATTCACGAACTTACTAATTTGACCGATACTAAATAACTCGCAACATAGAACAATTTCAATTTTGCAAGCCGATCACAACAAGAAAAATGGGAAAGGTTTCAATAGTGCTGGTCAGTGAGACAGTTTTTAACCCAAAAGTGGGTACCGTTTGGTTTATACTTTTTTTATCGAATTTTGTTTCAAGATGCTCCCGGCACAAACGGTTTTGGGATGGTGAAGCGCCGGATTTTTTGTTTTTTCAAGAAATAAATGAAACCAGGGTGGCATGAAATAGCAAGGTAACCTTTTTATGGGAAATTGGCAAATTCGCGTTTTTTAATATGAATCCAATTTCGGAATTTGAAAGGTTTCAAATGGTTTTGATTACAATAAATTAAAAATCTTTATCGCTTTTTCATACTGCCTTGCAGCCGGAATACTCCCAACTTTCTCCCGATGCTTCAAGGATTTAAAGCACTATTTATACTGCCGGGAACTCAGTTTTTAGATGACTAATTAATTTGGAATTCACACTCAATATTCCTGGACAATCAACCCATTTTTAAACCGGGGTTCGAACCAGGTGGATTTCGGGGGCAGCACATTTCCTGCATCCGAAATGGACAGAAAATCACTCATGGTAACGGGATAGAGGCAAAAAGCCAGTCGATTTTCCGTTTTCAGGGCTTTCTCCTTTACCCCTTCCAATCCCTTCGGTCCCTCGACATACTTCAGACGAATATCTCTGCGGACGTCACGGATTCCCAATATTTTATGCAATACTTTATCGTTTAACAACCGAACATCGAGCAGGACAGGCTCCTTTTTAAACTCCTCTAAAATGGATTGCTTCCAGCGCAATTGGTACCATTCCCTATCGAGATACATCGTGATTTCATGTTTTCGGGAGGGCTTCCGGGCTTCTTTGAGTAGCTCAATGTCAAACAGTCGCGATATTTTCGCCATAAAAATCGCAGGAGAAAGTTCGTTTAAGCCCACAATGACCCGGTTGAAATCGTGAATCTCCAATTCATCGGTTGGGAAAAAGGCAGCAAGTAGCGAATTGAAAGTTGGCCCGTTTTTTCTGCGCCCATACCGCCGGTACATCAGGGCTGTGGTGGAAGTGCGGTGGTGCCCGTCTGCAATATAGGTCCACGGAACCTGTCCCTGAAAAAGGTCTTTTATTTTCCGGATAATCTGCCCCTCCGTCACTTCCCAGAAAGAATGTTGTTCCTGGTTTTCTTGTAAAAAAAGTTTTAAAACAGGGCAGGCGGTGGAAAGTGCTTTCTTTAAAAAAATTTCTATTTCGCCAACGTTTCGATAGGTCAGTACTACTGGTTTCAACTGTGCGTGTCGCTGAAGCATATAGTGCATTTGTTGCTGTTCCTGGGCTGCGATGGTATTTTCGTGCTTCTTGATTTTTCCCTGCATATAATCTCGAATATCTACCGAAGCAATCAGTCCGGTAAACGTTCGCTTGGGAGTAGTAATTTGGTAAATGTAGAATCCCTCGCGGGAAGATTTATGAAAAAAACCGCTTTTATAATA
>CAZJYF010000370.1:0-4547 GCA_964549665.1 uncultured Saprospiraceae bacterium | reverse complement strand
CTGATGGTCTCAGAAGCTTTAAACCCAAGAAAGGAGAAATATCCTGCGGGGGAAGAAGAATTTTTCGGAATTTCCAAACAGTATTTAAAAAAGTTTTCAAAAGGATGTTCTCCTTCTGGTGTTATTTTTGTTTAAAAGGAAATAAATACCAAGGAGTTTGAAACGGTAAATTTTTCTCGCCCTTTTTTATAGTTTCACAGATTAAATGCTCCCTTCCAAATATTTTTATCCCCCAAGTCACAAAACATAAAAGCGATCCTCCCCCTGTTTTTCAAACTGCCCTAAGCATTCGTTAATAATTCATTTCTCATGAAATCATTGAAAACATATATCTGCGGGGCCATCATATTTTTATTTTTAAATCCAGCTTCACTACTTTCTTTTGAAGGGGAAGTTCCCCATTTGCCCGAATACATTGACCACATCGAAGGACAGATACTTATCGAACCGCAAAAGGATTTCCTCTCGGTGAAATTGCGCTACGATTATGTGGTGGAAGAAGAAAGGACGAATAAAGTTCAATTGTTCCTGGAAAATAAATTCAAGCTGCTTGATTTAGATTGCCCCGAATTGATGGACTTCGAAATTAGCCAAAATCACCTATTTGGCGATTTGTATCAACTGATCACCCTTTATTTGAAGACGCCAGTAAAAAAGGGGCAGGCCTTACCCATCAGTCTGGAGTACGAATGCCGCCAAAATTTTAATCACTTCAAAGGACACCAACTGCCTCGCAACTGGATTGAAATCAGCCCCAATACGCTTGAGATAGTGCCCCGGCACGTTTCTCTTTCTAAAAAAATTACCTTCAATATTGCCTTAAATATCCAGGCGGATTACGAGGTTCTAAGCCCCGCTGACGTGACCCGGCGGGCAGGGGGGTGGAACATCGCATCATTGGATCCTTGCCTCGGCTTCTATGCCATCGTCGGGAAAAATTTTAACCGGGAATTTTTTCAAAAAGGCACCAATCTTATCGAGTTGGTTTCCACCAACCTTGAAGAAACCGTCAAAAAACAAATGGTGGAATCCATTGACCGCTGCCTAAATTTTTACAACAACTCCTTTGCGGCAAATGCACCGAAACATTTCGTTAAGGCAGGTGTCCGGCCATATGCAAAATGGGATGCGCAGTATGCTTGTGTAAATAATTATTTCGTCACTTATCAGGAAGGACCGAAGCAGTATCTTAAAAACCAACTCCATCATTTTTCCAACATCGCCCACGAAATTAGCCACTTTTGGTGGAATGCGGCCGATGCCGGTTCATTGGATAATTGGCTGAATGAAAGCCTTGCAGAATACAGCGCCTTCCTCGCCATTCGCGCCATCTATGGGGAGAAAATTTTTAAAGGCTTCTTGAAAGCTTGTAGAAAGGATTGTAAAAAAAAGGCCCTCCTTCCCGGGCCTGACCAGTTTGAATTCAAGACGCTTCTTTACAAAAAAGGGCCCTACCTTCTCTACCGCCTCGAAAAAAGAATGGGGCGGGAAAAATTTCAGACCTTGTTGATAAATTTAATCGAGAAAAAAGTGAAAACAACCTCCCAGTTTGGGAAAGAACTACAATCGCTGGCTGGATCGAAAACCGCTTCGAAATTTGAGAAGAGGCTGCGAGGGTGAATTTCATCCCTCAATCCCTGCCTTTTTGTCATTTGCTGCTTTTTTCCTTCGCCTCCTCCATCTTTTTAATACCAAAAAGTCAGTTTAATGTGTTCCTGTGTGGTAAATTCCCTGTTGGCATATGCCTTGATAAGGGCTTAGTGTTCTAGTTGAATATTTCAAAAATTAAAATCAAAAATTATAGACATGGGTAAAATTATCGGTATAGATTTAGGTACTACCAACTCCTGTGTGGCAGTAATGGAGGGTAATGAGCCGGTGGTCATTCCAAATGAGGAAGGAAGGAGAACCACCCCTTCGATTGTCGCCTTTATGGACAACGGGGAGCGCAAAATCGGAGACCCGGCAAAACGACAAGCCATAACCAATCCGGAACGCACCATTTATTCAATCAAACGCTTCATGGGAACCCGGTATTCGGAGGTATCAGAAGAGGCGAAGAGGATATCCTACAAGGTTATTAAAGGAGAGAACGACACCGTTCGGGTAGACATTGAAGGTCGAAAATATACACCCCAGGAAATTTCTGCCATGGTTCTTCAGAAAATGAAAAAAGTAGCGGAAGATTTCCTCGGCACAGAAGTGGAAGAAGCCGTGGTAACTGTCCCAGCATACTTCAATGACTCGCAGCGCCAAGCCACTAAGGAAGCCGGTATGATTGCAGGTTTGAAAATCAGTCGAATCATCAACGAGCCAACTGCTGCCGCTTTGGCTTACGGCATGGACAAGCAGCACAAAGACATGAACCTTGCCGTATTTGACCTCGGTGGAGGCACCTTCGATATTTCTATTCTCGAATTAGGGGAAGGGGTTTTTGAGGTAAAATCGACCAATGGAGACACCCACCTCGGTGGAGATGACTTCGACCAGGTAATCATTAATTTTCTGGCCGACTTCTTCAAAAAGCAGGAAAACATTGACCTTCGCAAAGACCCCATGGCATTGCAACGGCTCAAAGATGCCGCTGAAAAAGCCAAGATAGAACTTTCTTCTTCGACAGAGACGGAGGTGAACTTGCCCTATATTACGGCAGTCGACGGCGTGCCAAAACACTTGGTGACCAAATTGACCAGAGCCAAATTCGAGCAATTGGCGGATAAATTAGTGCAGCGCACTTTAGAACCCTGCCGCCTGGCATTGAAAGACTCGGGTTTGGAAAAAAGTGAAATTGACGAGATCATTTTGGTTGGCGGTTCTACCCGTATCCCGCGCATCCAGAAGGCAGTCGAAGATTTTTTTGGCAAAAAACCCAACAAAGGAGTAAATCCCGACGAAGTCGTGGCAGTAGGTGCATCCATTCAGGGGGGCGTCCTTAGTGGCGATGTGAAAGATGTGCTTTTATTGGATGTCACTCCTCTTTCCATGGGCATAGAAACGATGGGGGGCGTTTACGATGTAGTTATTGAAGCGAACTCGACGATTCCAATAAAAAAATCAAAAATTTATTCGACCGCTGCGGACAACCAGCCTTCCGTAGAGATTCACATCCTGCAGGGCGAACGTCCCATGGCTAAGGATAATCGAAGCGTCGGCCGTTTCATTTTAGATGGCATTCCTCCTGCTAGGAGAGGTTTGCCCCAAATTGAAGTCTCCTTTGATATCGATGCCAATGGCATCCTCAATGTTTCTGCCAAAGACAAAGGTACCGGCAAAGAACAAAACATTCGCATCGAAGCCTCGACAGGTTTGTCAAAGGAAGAAGTCGCCCGCATGAAGGCAGAAGCCGAAGCCAAAGCCGAAGCTGATAAAAAAGCGAGAGAAAAAGTGGACAAACTCAATGCCGCCGATTCCTTGATTTTCCAAACTGAAAAGCAATTGGAAGAATATGGCGATAAGGTACCCACAGAAAAGAAAGCGCCCATCGAAAGTGCTTTGAACGAGTTGAAAGAAGCCCATAAAGCGGAAGATTTGGATAAGATTGACAGCGCCTCCGAAGCCTTGAATGCCGCCTGGCAGGCTGCCAGTCAGGAAATGTACCAGGCTTCTCAACAAGCTAATGCCCAAAACGGGGCAGACGCCCCCGGAGGTGAGCCGGCTTCCGATTCAACGGGTGATACTACAGACGATGTGACAGATGTAGAATACGAAGAAGTAGATGACAAGAAGGAGTGATGGCGTTCAAAAATTGCTCCGCAAGCCCTTCCTGATAATTTTCAGGGAGGGCTTTTTTTTGTGAAAAATATCCCGATTTGCATTAAAATTGCAGCAACGGTAATCACCCGAGAATTTCCTGAATGCTTGCCAAAGAACTCGTCATATGGGTAGGCTGCACGCCTAGTTGTTCCCAGGTCTGTTCGGACTTATTCACCCATACCGTCGGTAATCTGAACCGGGCGGCACCGGCGACATCCCATGCATTGGAGGAGAAAAAGAGGATTTCCGGTTTTTTTAGTTGAAGGCTGTTCAAAGGCATTTGATAAACCTTTGAAGCGGGTTTGTAAATCTCTACATCTTCCACGGAAAACAGGTGGTCAATCAAGTTGTCAAGGCCGGTTCTTTGCACCCCTGACTGCAGCATGTCGAGGGTTCCGTTAGATAAAATGGCGGTGGCAATTCCTCTGTCTTTCAAATACTTCAAAGCGGGTTTAACTTCCGGGAAACAATGCGGTTGCCGGTAAATAGGCATCAGGAGTTTAAACAAACCCTCCTCCTCCAAGCTTAAGCTTTGCATGGCGTAGGTCAATGCCTCTTCGGTGATGATGTCGAAGTTGACATAAGCTCCCATGAGGCTTCGCAACCAAGTGTATTCGAGTTGTTTCCGACGCCAGATTTCGAGGAGTTCGGCGCCTTTTCCGGAAGCCAATTCATCGACTTCTTCCAGTGGAAGGCGAATGCTAAACAAGGTGCCGAAGGCATCAAAAACGCAAGCTTTTGGAGTGATTGTTGGCATGACACGGGTTTTAAAAAGTCATTGGGTCATTGGGTCA
>CAZJYF010000369.1:0-4551 GCA_964549665.1 uncultured Saprospiraceae bacterium | reverse complement strand
TACCGCAAAGACGCTATTATCCCACACGTATCTAAAATTATCTTTTTCCCGAATTTCCAATCCGGCAGAATTCGCAAAATACAATCGCCCTGCATTGTCTTTTGCTGAACCGGCTAAATAGCGCTCGTTGGGAGACTTTTGATGAGTGATGCGAATAACTTTTTCCTTGATGGCAGGGATTTGAAATAAACCTTCTCCATAAGAACCGAACCACATATTGCCTTTATCATCCTCCTGTATGGTCCAAATGTAAGGCAGTTCCGAAAAGGCGAATGAACGAAAAGCATCATTATAGACTTGTCCCAAGCCATTTTCTGCACCAATCCAAAATTGATTGTTCCCATCTCTAAGCACATCGTTTGCCTGAATAAAGTCATTGACAAATTGCCTTCTGCCACCATTAGGAGTTGGCAAATCCAATATATTATTGACAGAAATCCAGATGTTGTTTTCCCGTAGATTCTGCAAAAGATGTGGAAAGGATAGAAAAGAATGGGATGTTGCTACTGTTGTTTGTGGGAAATGGTTCAGGTAAAAAAAATCTCGTTCCCCGCTTTTTTTGAAGTCAATGAAAATAGGCTGGTCATTCAAATCGCCTATTTTTGGAAGGATGCCAAAGGAACCGGCGCTCAGAAATTTCAGAGAATCCCCGGAAATTTGGAATAAGGAATCCCTGATAGCAAGATATCCAATGTTGTTTGCCGGGTCGAATTGAAAACTGATTCCATGTTTTGTTTTAAAAAACGTTTTGTACAATCCTTGCTCTAATAAGTAAAGCTTTTTAGTAATTTGCTTTTCGCAAATCCACACCCGATTATCTTTATCCACCGCAAAATCATAAAGGACGTTATGGAAAGATTTGGGAAAGGAGGTAAAGGATTGCCCATCGAAAAAACACACCCCTTCGTAGGTCAAAATAACCAAATTACCTGCCGTATCTTCTTTGATGTCGTGGATGCGATTATGAAGCAAGCCATCTTCTTCGTTGAAAACCTGGAAATTTTCGCCGTCAAATTTGTTGAGCCCATTTCGGGTGCCAATCCAAAGATAGCCTCTACGGTCAAGATGTAGCGCCGTGATCTTCATTTGCGAAAGCCCGTCTCTCATCGTGTAAATGCGATAGGACGGCAACTGAGCATTTAGCAGGCTCAAACAAAAGAAAAGGGATATGAAATAAATGTTTCTCAAAGGATGAATTTGCCGTGATGGGAAAGGCGATAAGTGCCTGGAATGAGGAAAAACTCATGTATAAAGGTAGGGAATTTTAAATCCTTTAATTCAAACTTTTTTATCTTCCATTTTTTCAAAAAAATTGGAATGCCGATCTCCACAGGAACCATTCAAAAATACGAAGATATATTCCTTCGGGAACTCTCCCGCCTCAATGAAGCACAGCGGGAAGCGGTCGAAAAGATCGAGGGGCCGGTGCTTGTCATTGCCGGCCCCGGAACGGGGAAGACCCACATCCTCGCTGCCCGAATCGGGCACATTTTGAAGGAAACGGATGCGCAACCGCACAACATTTTGTGCCTGACTTTTACAGAGGCGGGTGTGCGTGCCATGCGCGTTCGATTGCTTGAATTTATCGGTCCGGAAGCGCACCGGGTGCATATTTTCACCTTCCATTCCTTTTGCAACAGCATCATTCAGGACCATCTCGAATTGTTCGGACGTCGCGATTTGGAGCCGTTGAGCGATTTGGAACGGGTAGAAATTATCCGGAGGATTATCGATGAATTGGAGTTGAATCACCCCCTGAAAAAAGGCAGGGCGGATGTCTATTTTTATGAAGAGCATCTGTTCGACCTCTTCAAACGAATGAAGTCCGAAAATTGGTCCGTTGATTACGTCCATCAGAAAATCGAGGAATATCTTCGGGATTTGCCAAACCGAAAAGAGTTCATCTATCAACTCAGCCGGGGAGATTTTAAAAAAGGCGATTTGAAAAAGGCAAAATACGAGGAGGCTGTGGAAAAAATGGACCGGCTGTGGGCGGCGGTGGACTTATTTCCAAAATACGTCGAAGAGATGGGCAAATGCCGCCGCTACGACTACGAGGACATGATTTTATGGGTCTTGGAGGCTTTTGAAAAGCACCCGGCTTTGCTTCGAAATTACCAGGAACAATACCTCTATTTTCTCATTGACGAGTACCAGGACACAAACGGCGCGCAGAATGCCATCGTGCAAAAGTTGGTTGAATATTGGGACAACCCGAACCTCTTTATCGTGGGCGATGACGACCAGTCTATCTACGAATTTCAAGGTGCCCGGCTAAAAAATTTGACCGATTTCTACGAAAAGTATCAACAGCATCTGAAGCTGGTTTTGTTGCAAAACAACTACCGTTCTTCGCAGCCTATCCTCGACACATCTCATTCGCTTATTTTGCAAAATGAAAAGCGGATTGTCAATAACTTGAAATCTTTGGGCATCGAAAAAATCCTTTTTGCCTGCCACGAAGAATTTTCAAAAACCGCGCACCCTCCCACGATTGCAGAATATCCGAACCAACTACAGGAAGCCGTTGACATCGTCAGACAAATCGAAGAATTGCAGCAGGCGGGTTTTCCCTTACAGGAGGTTGCTGTCATTTACGCACGCCACAAACAGATTAACGACATACTCACCCTTTTGGAAAAGAAAGGCATCCCCTACCATACGCGTCGAAAGGTGAATATCCTCGACCTGCCGGTCATTCAGAACCTGCGCCTTTTGTTGGAATACCTTCAGGCAGAATTCCTGCAACCATACAGCGGGGAGCATTTGCTTTTCAAAATCCTGCACTTCGATTTTTTGAGCATTCATCCGCAGGATTTGGCAAAGCTGGCCATCCGGTTTGCAAAATTCGAGTGGAAGGAACGACCAAAATGGCGGGATGTCCTCGGAGATAAATCATTTTTGGGCAACCTGAATTTAAAAAACGAAAAGGCTTTCTTGCGGTTTTCCGGTTTATTGAACCACTTGTTTTCCGGCTTTTCCAGTCTTTCCGTCAGCGAACTTATCGAAAGATTCATCAATCGCAGCGGGCTGCTGCACCACATTTTGCAGTCGGATGAGAAAATCTGGTTGGTACAGGTGCTGAATTCTTTTGTAGAATTTGTAAAAATGGAGTGCGACCGCCATCCCCGCTTGCGCATTGCCCAACTGCTGGAAACATTGAAAAATATGGATGCCAACCGCCTGCCTATTGAACTCAATAAAACGATTCATTCGAAAGAAGGAGTGCAGCTTTTAACGGCCCATAGCGCGAAGGGTTTGGAATTTCGTCGCGTGTATTTGATAGATTGCATCAAAGACCATTGGGAACCCGCCAAGCGCCGCTATGCCTACCGATTCCCCTTCCCCGACACGCTCACGTTTTCAGGAGAGGAAGATGCCCTGGAAGCCCGCCGCCGCTTGTTTTATGTGGCGATGACGCGGGCAAAAGAGGGCTTGCACCTTTCGTACAGCCTGGAAAAAAAGGACGGAAAGGATTTGCAGCGCGCCCTGTTTGTGGATGAGATTTTGAAAAATGCCAACCTGAAAGTCCAATCCGTACAACTCCCCGCCCAAGCCTTGACGGAAGCCCAAGTCCTGTTGCTTTCGGAAGTCAAACCCTGCGTGGAAAGGCAAGACGAGGAAGCCATCGATGCCTTGTTGGAAGGCTTTAGCCTCAGCGTTTCGGCGATGAATAAAATGCTGCGATGCCCACTGAGCTTTTACTATGAAAATGTTTTGAAAGTGCCGACCGTATCGAGTGAAGCCGCCAGCTACGGCACGGCGATGCACAACGCTTTGCAAAGGGGATTCGAAAAAATGCTTTCCTCGAAGCAAAAACAATT
Source organism: uncultured Saprospiraceae bacterium (assembly GCA_964549665.1). Classification (GTDB taxonomy): domain Bacteria; phylum Bacteroidota; class Bacteroidia; order Chitinophagales; family Saprospiraceae; genus CAZJYF01. Next base: position 727 of record CAZJYF010000369.1, on the reverse strand, counting down.
TCCATCGCCCAAAGAATTCGTGGGCTTTTTTGAATACGAAATTCAAAAACTGTACGGCAATTTCAGCAAAAAAGAATTCGAGCGCCGCCTCGAAATGGGGCGACAACACCTTTTTGATTATTGTGTGGAGCACAGGAATGATTGGCCTAAAAAGGTGCGCCTCGAATTTGAGCTGAGAAATGTGGAAGCGGATGGCGTGCCTATAAACGGAACCATCGATCGCCTCGACCTTCTCGACGATTTCACCGCACACGAGGTGGATTACAAAACCGGCAGCCACAACGAATCGAAAATAAAAAGGCCCTCCAAAGCGAACGAATATGGCGGCAGTTATTGGCGGCAGTTGGTATTTTACAAAATTCTTTTTGAAAATTACCGGAATAACCCGCGCAAAGTAAAAACGGCAGAAATCTCGTATCTCCGTCCGAATGGAAAAGGGCTGTTTATTTCTAAAAAACTGGATTTTCGGGAAAGCGATGTACTGTTTGTGAAAAAGCTGATTCACCAAACGTACCGGAAAATTGAAGCACACGAATTTTACGAAGGCTGTGGCGAAGCAAACTGTTCGTGGTGCAATTTCATCCGCCACAATGTTGCGGCAGATTCTTTTTCCGTAGAAGAAATCGAAGCATTGGATGATAAATAAAGTTGTAATTGGTCAATGAGCTTCGAGCTTCTTTTGTATCGAATTTTTTCATACATTTGGATAATCAAAAAAAACCTACCC
>CAZJYF010000368.1:0-4563 GCA_964549665.1 uncultured Saprospiraceae bacterium | reverse complement strand
GCCCTCCAAGCCGTAGTTTTGCACCAAAATCAAGCTCAGGCTTACGTTCACCGCCGTCTCAATTAGGGCGCTGACGACTAAAAAATAATTCTTTTGCCTGCTTATTATGATCACCTGAGGCAACAATATCCGGCTAGATAGAATGAGCAAATACACGTTAAATACCTGCGCGGATTCCTGAAAATCAGCGTTATACACAACCGGAAAAAGGAAGGGGCTGATCAACATCAACAAAGCGCTCAGCGGGAACAGCCAATGCGACAGGGAATTGGTCTTGTCTTTTATTTGCTTCAAGCCTTCTTCAAAATTTTCTGAAAGTTCGGGTATTAAAGCCGTGACCAAAGCCCCGATTAAAAGCAGTGAAAACGGCAATTCTCTGGCTCCAAAACGAAAGATGGCGAATGCTTTTTCGTCGGTAAAATGGCTCGTTACAATCAGCCCGTCGATGTATTCGACGCTGTTGCCGATGAGGATGTGCAAAATTAATGGAAGGGCCAACAAACCGTAGATTTTCAAAATCCGGAAATCGAATTGGAAAGAGGCGTGACGGGTCAGGAGTAAAAGGCTCCAAAGGAACTTTGCCAGTGCCAGCCCGATGAGTCCGAAAAAGGTTGCGCGCAGCGAGTAGCCCAGAAAAATTGGCGCCACGACCACAATAATTTGCAGTCCGAAACTGAGGATGCCAAAGACGACGATCTGCCTGAATTTTTTGAGCAGCAGGAAGTAAATGTGAATCAGAAAAGAGGGGGTGTTGAAAACGAGATAAATGCAAATCAACTCGACAAAAGGCAGCTCGCCATAATTTGTAAACTGCCCGATAATGAAGTTCCTGGAAGCGAAGAGAAGGGCTGCCGAAAAAATGCCGAGCGCCAGGAAAACTAAAAAGACATTGAACAACGCCTTCTTTTTATCTGCTGCCGGCAGCTTTGGAAAATATTGCAGCAGGGCGTTTTGCCCGCCCATTATCCAAAAAAAACTGACGAGATTTCCCAGAAAAAGTAAGGTTTCGTAGATGGAAATTTCCGCTGTCGGGAGTCCGCTTTTGGCGAACAATATGCCAATCAGAACGCTCGTTCCAAAGCGGAGGAAGTGGAAGGTTTGCAGCGCGTTGATATTGTTGATTGAGGATTTCAAGGGCGGATGTGTTCTGCGAAAACGTGCTGCCAAATGGCGTAGGACATGAATTTATACACCCGGTAATTTTCCACCGGGCTTCGCGGGCTAAAGAATTTGTTGTAGTCTTTCAAAAGCAATTTTTTATTAAAAATAGCTCCGTCTTCTTCCTCGAAGAAGGGGTAAACGGCGTCTTTGATTTCTGCCATCCACCGGTTCGCCGGCGTCACCAAACCCATTTTGTCGGTGCGGTCATAAACCACGGACGGAAGCAAATCCCGAAAGGCTTCCCGCAGCAGCAATTTCCGAACCCCTTGTCTGATTTTGTATGCGGAGGGAATGGAAAAAAGGTACTCCATCAAAGGGGCATCATCGCAGTAGGGCGTGCAGGATTCGACGCCATGCCATTGCGAACTGCGGTCCACGCATTTTAGCAAAAAAGACACATCTCCGCAAAAATAGCTTTTGTAGAGCATTTCATTGAGAGAGGTCAGCGGATTGCCTGCGTAGCGTTCGAAGCGGTGCTTGTTTTCGTGCAGAAATTCGGGGTTCAGGTAGCGCAGTTCGTTAAAATATTGTCGTTTAAAAAGGTATTGAAAAGAAGGGGGCGTTTGCGGTAAAAGGCTGTATTTCAGGTGGTTTTGAATTAAATGTTTTACGCCCGAAGATAAGCCACCATAACTTTTCACCTCCTGCAGAAATGACTCCATTTGACCTTTTTTCAGAAGTTCTTTCCAAAAGGCGGGCAGGTAGAAAACATGCCCGCCGAAAAGACCGTCGGCGCCCTGTCCGTCAAAAACGAAGCCGATGTCGTGTTCTTTTGCCAGGCGCATCAAACAAAATTGGGCGTAGGTGCCGGGGGAAATAGTGGGGCCGTCTTGGGCGTAAAACAAATCTTCCAAATCAGCCAAAAAACCGGTGGAGTTCGGGAAGGTTTGCAGCCATCGTGCGCCTGTTTTTTCAACGACCGCGGCAGCCCATTTTTGTTCGCCGTATCGTTCGTCTTCGTAAGAAGCCGTCAGTGCAGTGACCCCTTCTTTTTGAAGATTATTCAAAATGCCAACGAGGACGGAACTATCCAATCCACCACTTAAGAGAGAAGAGGGCGAGTTGCTGTAATCCAATCGGGTTTGCACCGCAGTGGTCATTAATTCCCGAACTTTTTCGCGATATTTTTCAAAAGTTGTCGGGTTGAATTTTTCAAAAGCCGCCGTTTTGGGAAGTTGATACCATCGTTGGGTTTTGAATTCGTGGGATTTCAAATCAAGGGTAAATTCGTGGGCAGGTAACAGCTGAAAAATGCCTGCCAACCAGGTCTCTTCCAGGAGGTCGCTTTTGCCCATCACCAAAAAATCAAAGACTGCGCCGCGGTTGATTTTATTTTCCGGAAACGGAAGCTCTAAAAATGCCTTCGGTTCGGAAGCAAATCCAAAGTAGGAAGGCTGTTTGAAATAATAAAGCGGCTTGACGCCGATTCGATCGCGGCAGCCCCAAAGAAGTTTTTTCTCCACATCGTAAAGCACAAAGGCCCATCGTCCGTTGAAGCGGTGCAGGCAGGATTTGCCCCATTCGCGGTAGGCATGAAGGACGATTTCGCCGTTTGATTGCGTTTTGAAAAGATGCCCTTTGCCCTCAAGTTCTTTTTGGAGTTCTTGGTAGTTGTAAATCTGCCCATCAAAAAAAATTCTAACCTTTTCATTGGTGGAGGAGGTGGAAGGGAGACCGATAAGAGATTGGCGGAAGCATTGTCCGAGTACCAATTTAGGAGAAAAAGTGATAAATTTTGTGGGTAGGATGGTTGTCAATGATTGATTCCAAACTGCTTGTTTCGTTCTGTTTTTGCCCTGCGCAAAAAGAACGATATTATCCTTTCCGCGATGCCGGAGTTTCAAGAGCATTTGGCGAACAAAACCGGCAAGAAAAAGGGTTTTGGCGCCTCTCAAACAGACGATTCCGGCAATGCCACTCATAATTCCTTTTCTCTTTCCGTAAACACGACTCCATATTCCTTCAATTCTTCCAATACCGGTTCGTAGACCTTTTTTTCGACCGGGATCTGAAGACCGGTTGCGACAATTTTGCCCTGCATCACCAACTTTACAAATATGCCGAGAGGCAAGCCAACCAGGCGCGCCATAGCGGTATCGGTGGCGTCCTTGCCCTTCATCACCAGGGTGGAAGTGAGCAAGCGTTTTTTACCTTCCATTTCGTATTCAAATTCGTGCTGCATCACGATCATGTCCTTGTCTTCGGGTTTCAATTGCCACTTTTGCAGCAGGAGGTTTTCCAAAATTAAGGCGGGGGTAGCGTTGGGAAGATTGATTTTTTTCTTTCGGAACAGGCCCAGCCAATCTAGTTTTTTCATTGTCGGCGAAAAGGGTGTCTCGGCCAATAATTCGGCAATCCGGTCTTTGACGGAAAGCCCCGCGTTGCTTTTGTCAACGTAAGCCTCCATCCATTCGTGATAAGAAATCTTGTCAGAATCGAGAAGTGGGTAAGAACCATCCGTCAGGCCTATCTTAATAAGTGCGTTCCAGGCATCACAGAATCCACGGTAGCGAATCGTTCCGCGCTGAATATTGGGAATGCCACTCAGTCCGTAAATATCCCGGTAGAGGAGAGAATCCCGATTGGCATAGACCTCAAACCCTTCCTCAAAACCAGGAATTTCCAAGAGCTGATATCTTTCAAAAAGCCGGTTGTAGGGGATGTATTTGAACTTTCCGTTTTCGAGGTATTGGGCCGTCCCTTGCCCTGCCAAGACCACATTGCGGGGATTCCAGGTGAATTTGTATTTCCACGGGTTGTCGATGCTTTCAGGTGCAATCAGGCCCCCTGTATAAGAGCGAAAGGCAGTAATTTCACCTCCCATCGCTTTAATTTCGTCGATTTTCTGCATGGCCGACATGTGGTCAATGCCGGGGTCCAGCCCCATCTCGCCCATGAAAATCAACTCCCGGTGGCGTGCTTCGTCGCCCAAGCGATACATTTCCTTCGAAACGTAAGAAGCGGTAATCAAATGCTTCTTGAGCTTGATGCAATCGTGGGCGACTTCCAAATGTAAATGTGCCGGAAGCAGCGACACCACCACGTCAGCCCTGCCAATTAAATCCCGGCGGTCATTCACTTTGAGCACATCCAGCCAGGCGGGGCGCCCATTGGGATGATTATTTACCTTATCTTCCGCAAATTTTACGTTGGCATCGGCTACCGTCACATTCCAATTGTATTCTTTTGCTTTATTCAAAACGTATTTGATTAAAGCAGAAGACGAACGGCCAGCGCCGATAATGAGGATATTGGTCATCGCTTAAAAATTGTGAAAATATAAATCCCCAACGCGCTACTTCCAAGCGAATGTGGAGGGGATGCTTAAGTTTTCAATAAATTTTTTGTAAAATTTATTGAAAACTTAAGCACATTAGAAGTTGCAAAAAATTGGAACGACAG
>CAZJYF010000367.1:0-4587 GCA_964549665.1 uncultured Saprospiraceae bacterium | reverse complement strand
TGAGACCCCATCCGTTTGGCAACCAAATTCTGCCGGCATCTAATTTTTCGAGCGACTGCCCCGCTGCATAATTCGAGACGAGAAGCAAAAGAAAAATGCTAATAGAATATCGGAATAGTTGGCGCATGACTTTCTATTTTAACGTATAATTTGTATTAAAAAATTGATATTCAAAAAGTTATCTCGTGTTTTCACAAATAAAAAAGTTAGCGAAACTTACCTTTATCCATACAATTCATTCCTTTTTCAACGAAGTTAATCGAAATTTTCTTAAAAGGTGTTGATTTTCTGAAAGGAATTAAAGGATTTCGCCATGCATAAACATATCGTATTTTTATGTGAATTTTGGATAAAACTTTGATTATCAATATCCTACCCTGATGTCCAAAGCTACCCCCGCTGATTTTCAAACTGATTCATCACTGGGCAACGGACAGGTAATCCCCACTTGCTAAACTTCCGAAGATTTGAACTAAATAGTACCTCCCGATTACGATAAATCGAAAAGACAAAAAAGCTAACTTTCCAAAAGCAAGGCAGGTCTTTGAGAAGAAACAGAAAAAATTAGTAAAAAAACCAAGGAAGCCAGAGTTAAAAAGCCAGGAAATAAGTAGTTCTAGATAACTTTTATAATTTTGAGGTTTTTTGGAAATCATACTTTCGACCATGCCTGCAAAAAGGTTTCTCTTTTTTAGTTTTCTAATCACTATCATCACTTGGAGCTGCAAGCCAAAAGAGGTGGTGCAGACTCCGCCACCGCCCCATACTGTAACTTTTGCGGCCCAACCAAAAAACATCGTCTTGATGATTGGAGATGGCATGGGCCTGTCCCAAATTTCGGCAGGCATCTATTCGAGAGACACCAAACTGAACATGGAACGCTTTTCCGTCATCGGATTCCAAAAAACCTATTCCGCCAACAATTTGATCACTGACTCTGCGGCTAGTGCCACAGCCATGGCTTGTGGCAAAAAGACCTACAACAGCGCCATCGGAATGGACGTCGATACTATTCCGTGTAAAACCATCCTGGAAGAAGCCGAAGATAGAGGGCTGGCGACAGGTTTGGTGGTCACCTCGACCATCAATCACGCTACTCCGGCTGCCTTCATCGCCCATCAAAAACTGCGAATCATGTACGAAGAGATTGCAGCAGATTTTTTAAACACAGATATTGATTTTTTTGTAGGTGGAGGGAAAAAATATTTTGACCAAAGAGAACACGATAATCGGGACTTGGTAAAAGAACTGAAAAACAAGGGGTATTACATTTCAGATTATTTTTCAAAAAATCATCCTTCTCTTACCCCCAAAAAGGGAGATAAATTTGCTTTTTTTACCGCCGAAAACAAACCGGCTCCCTTTTCCCAAGGCCGGCGGTATTTGCCCTATGCTGCTCAAATGGCGGTTCGATTTCTGGAACAAAAAAGCGACAAAGGCTTTTTCCTGATGATTGAAGGTTCGCAAATTGATTGGGCTGGACACGCCAATCAGGGATATTTCCTGCTGGATGAATTGCTGGACTTCGATGATGCCGTCGGCAAGGTGCTGCACTTCGCCGAAAAAAATGGCGAAACCCTTGTCATTGTCACCGCCGACCATGAATGCGGCGGCTTTGCCATCAATCCAAAATCCAAACGAAAAAGGCTGCGCTTTGGCTTCACCACGAATAACCACACGGGCACGATGGTACCCGTTTTCGCTTACGGTCCAAAAGCAGAATTATTCCGCGGGATTTACGAAAACACAGAAATCTATTTCAAAATGAGGCAAGCCCTTGGGTTTGAATAATTTTTTTAGACTTTTATTTCTAAGAAAAAAGACCTGTGAACTTCATTTCATAAATTGATGGGGTTTTTCGTTGAAAACGTCCCGATGCCTAAACATCTCTTCGGGATGACTGTATGAGAAAGGATTAGTCCAAATTACCAGGTCATGCTGCCCAATTATTTGAACTTTCGTTCAACACGAATGCTTTACTTTCAGTCAATAACTTTTTTTAGAAAAATGATTGCAATCCTATCATTAAAATATTAAAATTTTTCGATATTATGGTAAATGTTGAAACACTGCATAACCTCCAAATGATAAAAGAAAGCGCCCGCGATTTTGCCGAAACCTTTATTCGCTCACATGTAATGGAATGGGACGAGGCGCAACATTTCCCCTTAGATCTCTTCCACAAGATGGGGAAATACGGTTTTATGGGTGTATTTGTGCCAGTAAAGTACGGCGGATCGGGGTTAGGTTATCAGGAATACATCACCGTCATCGAAGAAATCGCCAAAGTTTGCGGCGGCATCGGACTTTCCTTGGCAGCACATAATTCTCTGTGTACCAACCATATTTTGATTGCAGGCAATGATGAACAAAAGCAAAAATATCTGCCAAAGCTGGCTGCTGGAGAATGGATTGGTGCTTGGGGACTCACTGAACCAAACACCGGAAGTGATGCCGGACGTATGAAATGCGTGGCAAGGGTAGATGGCGATCATTACGTCCTCAATGGAACCAAGAATTTCATTACACACGGCAAGTCTGCCCAAGTCGCCGTTGTCATTGCCCGAACGGGTGAATTACTCGACAGCCATGGCATGACTGCCTTTATTCTGGAAAAAGGCACCCCCGGTTTCAGCGCCGGGAAAAAGGAAAACAAACTGGGTATGCGCGCCTCCGAGACCACGGAAATCATCTTCGACAATTGCCGGGTGCATAAAAGTCAGATTGTCGGAAAACCGGGAGAGGGATTCATTCAGGCTATGAAAGTGCTCGACGGCGGACGCATTTCCATTGCCGCCCTTTCTCTGGGCATTGCCAAAGGCGCTTACGAAGCTTCCGTTCGCTATGCCAAGGAACGCCATCAGTTTGGGAAGCCAATCGCATCCTTTCAAGGCATCAGCTTTAAACTAGCAGACATGGCCACAAAAATTCAGGCTGCCGAATTGTTGACCCGAAAGGCGGGCCACCTGAAAGACAAAGGTTTGAAAAATACCAAATTATCGGCAATGGCTAAATATTTCGCTTCCGAAGTAGCTGTAGAAACAGCGACCGATGCCGTTCAAATTCACGGAGGATATGGATATACCAAAGATTTTCCGGTCGAGAAATTTTATCGGGATGCCAAGCTTTGTACCATCGGAGAGGGCACTTCTGAGATTCAAAAACTGGTCATTGCCAGGGAAATTTTGAAGGGCTAAGGAAGGGTAAGAAATACAATTCACCTCCTTTTATATTGTCGCCTTTAAATAAAGTCTACCATATTATCGATCCAAATATTCGCAACTTATTGATTATCAATGCCAGGTCAATCTTCCCATAGTGGATCTTTGATCACTCTTCTTTTTTTCTTACCTTTCAGTCCTGCAAATGACCGAAATGACCCTATTTTAGTATACCCAATTAAAACCCGAACACCCTCGCGTTTTCATATCGCTCTTTCGCAACCATAGTAATTATTCAAAAACTATGAGGTATGAAACGCATGGCTCCTTTCCTATCATGCTGTCTCCTTTTTACAGGAAATTTTCTTATAGGACAACAAGTTCTCATTAGTGAAATCCATTATGATAATAGTGGTGCGGACGTAAATGAGGGAATTGAAATAACTGGGCTTGCTAATACTGACTTAACAGGGTGGCGGGTAATTTTGTATAATGGGAATGGGAATATGTCTTATGGAACTATCACCTTGTCAGGTACAATTGTTGATGATGGATCTGGGTTTGGTGCGTTGAGTTTCCCTAAATCTTCTATCCAAAATGGTAGTCCAGATGGTTTAGCTTTAGTTGACAATTCAAATAACGTGATAGAGTTTATCAGCTATGAAGGTACCTTCACGGCTGTTGGAGGACCAGCTGATGGTTTGACATCTTCAGATATTGGAGTGGCTGAATCAAGTTCAACCTTCGCAACCCAATCCTTACAACGAACAGGACTGTCATCATGGGCACCACCTGCAGCCAGTAATTTTGGCACTACTGATGCAAGGTTAGTATCTGCACTTCCAATCGAACTATCTTATTTTAGAGCAATTTATGCTCCACCAAATGTCCAAATCGAATGGCAAACAGCCTCCGAAACCAACAACGAATACTTTAGTCTACAACATAGTAACGACGCCCGGAACTTCGTGAAATTAGTTCGTATTCCAGGGGCAGGAACGACGTACAAACCACAGAACTATTCTTATAACGACAGCTTCCCTTCCCCTAGATTCAATTACTACCGGCTCAAACAAACAGACTTTGACGGCACTTCTACCTTTAGCCCTATCGTCTCCGCGTTTGTCCTACCGGAGGAGGAGGTCGCCGTTCGTCCTACTCTGGCTACAGAATCCCTTGAATTAGAATTCAAGACCTTGCAGGAATTTGATACCAAGGCAACGATATGTAATTCGAATGGGCAGATAATCCAAACCACCATCATCCCGGCAGGCTCGACTAATTATTCTTTAAAAATCGACAACTTAGCTTGCGGAAACTATTTCTTAAAACTCCAATCCTGTAAAATTTTGGAAGTCATTCAGTTTGTGAAAATGTAAAAAGTGAGAAAGAGATGTGGAAATTCCCACCCTCTCACTTCTCTCAC
>CAZJYF010000366.1:0-4591 GCA_964549665.1 uncultured Saprospiraceae bacterium | reverse complement strand
TCGGCGGAGGGGCCGGTAGTACTTTAACTTGCCTTGGATGTACTGCCAACAGCCTGCAATTCGGTTTTGCCGTATTCGATGAAAGTATGCTTCAGGTGGATTATTTTTCGACCCCTTCAGTCGTTGCCGGGATTGATTCAATCGCATTTGAAATTTGTAACAGCAGCGGTATTTGCGACACCTTTTTCTACTCCATTCTCGTTCGGCGAAATGCCAAAAGCATCATCGCCGACCCCATCACCGTTGCCACAGAAACCCTGACCACCTACTGCCTCGACAACGAATTGGACCTGCCGGGAAAACGCAGTTGCACCCAAATTGAAGATTACCAAGATAATTATGACGGGCAGGGGCAGCAATTGTTCTCCCTCACCAATTACTCTTTCCCGGACACCTGCATGCTATATTATTCCAACCGCTTTCCTGGAAATGATACCATCCAAATGGTGCTGTGTGACGAATTTGCCATTTGCGACACCTTCAAAATTCCTTTCATCGTCGTGGGCGATACGATTAAGACGCTCCCCATTTTTGACGACTTCTCTTATTCGGGTCCTTTCCCGTCTGCCGATTTGTGGTTGGACAAACAGACCTTCGTCAATAATACCTTCGCCAAAGACCCGCCTTCCATTGGAATTGTCACTTTCGACGGCGTAGATAGGAAAGGTAAGCCCTACGATATTATCAGCGGCCTTGGCGACAGGTTGACTTCCAAAGCGATAGATTTGTCCGGCTTTACCGCCAACGATGAGGTGGTGTTGAAGTTCTTTATCGAGCCCAAAGGATACGGTCTGGCACCTGATTTACAGGATTCCCTGAAGCTTGAATTCAGAAATGACCAGCGGAAATGGGTCACAATTGACGCTTTCAGTGGCTTGGAAAACAACGTGCCTTTGGATTCCTTTCCGCCCTTCGTATTCAAAAGCTACCGGGTGGACGACCCTTCTTTTTTGCATGGGGCTTTCCAATTTCGTTTCTCTGCCTACACCTCACCGGGAGGCATGGTAGATTTGTGGCACTTGGATTACGTCCGATTATCTACAGCAGAAGGGGAAGACAATACTTTTGAAGACGTCGCTTTCACCACCCTTCCGACCTCTATTTTGAAAAACTATTCGAGCATGCCCTGGCGTCATTTCGAAGGACACGAAGAGGAAGAACTGCAAGATATGGTGGCTTCGGGTTTCTTCAACCATTTCGATTTGGTGACGAATATCGAAGATTCCAGGGCCAGCTTTCGCGAAACAGTAACCGGCACGAACTTCAATCAGACCTTCACACTTGTTGACGGGCAAGAAGCGAACATACCGGTCAAAGAAAATGCTTTTCGCGAAAAAACCATTCCCGGAGGCGTTTTTAGCAATATCATCAATTTTCTTAAAGATATTCCCTTCGGGGATGAACGGAATCTTGAAACGGAATTCAGCCTTCAGGTGGCGGCACAGCAGGAAGAATTTAAAATAAACGACACGGTTCGCCTGAATAATCCTTTCAAGGACTATTTTGCCTACGACGACGGCACCGCCGAACAGCAGGTCTTCATTCGCTTTGCGCAGGGCGGCGAGCAAATCGCCGTAAAATTTCACGCCAACATAGACGACACCCTCCGGGCGGTTCGTTTCCTTTTTCCCTTTGTCAACGGCGACGTGCAGTCGCAATTATTCAACCTGCGGGTGTGGGTCGGAGGTCTTGATTCGGAGCCGGTTTTTGAACGGCAATTACTGAAACCTTTTTATCCGAATAATAAATTTGACACCTTGCAGGGCTTCACGACTTACCGCCTCGACGACATTCTTGGGAATGAGATCCCCACTTTCATCCCAGCGGGCGATTTCTACGTCGGGTGGCAACAAATTACTCCGGGCGATTTGGGTATTCCCGTTGGCTTCGATGTGCAGAACCCCTGCGATGATTGCAACTTTGCCAACCTTTCGGGGAGTTGGTCGCCTTTTCCTTCCAGCCCGAGAGGAGCTGTGATGATTCGCCCCGTTTTTAGCAAAGAAGCGCCGCTCAGTACAAGCGTCGGCATCACCGAAGTGCAAGCCTTATCCAAAGTAATGGATATTTTCCCCAACCCTACTGCCAACCGCCTATTTTTTAAGCTGAAAAAAGGAAGTTTCAGGGACTACCATATTTTTATTTTCAGCGATATAGGGCAGTTGATTCGCGAATTCCCCTTGCAAGATGAACTCGATTTGCAAGACTTGAAAAGCGGGGTTTATTTTCTAAAAATACTCAATTTGAAAACCCAGGAACGTTTTAATCACAAAGTGGTAGTCGTCAAATAAATATCGAAGAAAAATAAATTCCAAAAAAAATCAAACTATCTCAAAAAATGAACATCAGGGTTCAGGAACTGAAACAAAAACTGGAAGCAGGTGAAAATTTTGTGCTGCTGGACATCAGGGAATTTCACGAACATGAAGAATTTAACCTGGGTGGAAAACTGATTCCGCTGGCGACCTTAATGGATGCAATTCCCAACTTGGAAGCGCACAAAGAGGAGGAGATTGTGGTGTATTGCCGGTCGGGTCAACGGAGCGGGGTTGCACAACAGCTTTTACAGCGGGCGGGGTTTACCAACGTGCGAAACCTCGAAGGAGGGGTGATAGCCTGGGCGACGGTTTTTGGTGTCGAATGATTGGTTTCCACATCTAGCACCTTGATTTTCAATCCGTTAATCGACATTCTAATTGGCTACTTTCTTTCGAGCCTCTTGGACAAAAGCTTCGATTTGGAGCTTGTCATTTAATTCGGCTGCTAATTGCTTCGCAGATTCCACATCGTCAAATCTGGCCGCCACAACAACGGCGTATTTTCCCCGGTCAAAAATTTTTGAAACAGCTTTTTCGTAGCCCATTTTCCGAAGTTTTTTGGCAAAATTATCCGCATTGTCCCTGTATTCAAATGAACCGGCAATGACGAGATATTTACCCGGCAAATTTCCTTCGTTAGATTGTTCGGTGGCCTCTTCTTTCGTATCGGAGAAAGAATAATCGTCATCATAATCTTCACTTAGGCTATCGGGGAAGCCGGAATTGGCAGCATTTGTAGAATCCAAACCGGAAGGATACATCGAATCATCTTCCATTGAAGTGCTATCGATGGGGTATTCTATTGCATCTGGTTTTTTGTTTTTGCCCTCGAAAAGGTCTGTCATTTTGTAAATCAGGAAAATAATAGCTGCCAGGCAAACTACAACGATAATAATGGTGATAAAATCCAATCGCGACATAGCTTGTAAGTTTTTTATTAATAGCTGTGGAAAAGGCTGTTCAGGTTTGGGTTTAAAATTAATGGATTCTGCCTAAACGGACAAATTAGGGCTAATTTAATTTTGGAAGCTTGAAAATCAATTTGGAATTAAGTATTCGTCAAAAAATAGCTTCCCCTTTTTAGATAGCGGCTCCCAAAAGCCCTCCCTTAGTTGTTCGATATGGGTCCTATCCGTTGGGTTCGACGTTTCAAAGTTGTAAGATTGGGGAATTTTGCTAAACTTGCGGCTTCTTTTTTAACAAAACATATTTTCGATGAGAAGAGAAACTAAAATCGGCATCTTGGCCGTCATTAGCATCGCCTTGGCCCTGTGGGGCTATCAATATCTAAAAGGAATCAATGTACTTTCTAATACCACCATTTTATACGCCGAATATGGCAACATCGATGGTATGCGGCTTTCTACGCCAATTCGGGTGAACGGTTTTGAGGTGGGCTTAGTCTCTGACATTCACCAAAAAGGAGGCGATTTGAACACCATCGTGGTAGAAATGAACCTCCACAAAGGAATCCACATCCCTAAAAACGCAACCGCACAAATTATTCCGGCCGGCTTTATGGGCGGTCATTTCATCAACCTGAACTTTGAGGGTACTTGTTCAGGAGGTGATTGTGCAAAAAGCGGCGACTATATCGAAGGCAACACTTTGGGAATGATGGCATCTATGCTAAGCCCACAAGACCTGACTTCCTATATGGAAACCCTCAATGATGGATTGAAAAAAATGCTGGATACCCTGACCACACAACTATCTAAAAATGGGGAGGTTAAATCGGTGCTTACCAATGTTCGCGATATTGTTTCCAATTTAAAATCAACCACCGGACGGATGGACAGGCTGATGGCCAATTCGGCCTCTTCCATCGAGGGTACCATGGCAAACATGGATTCCATTACGAGCAATTTGGCTGCCAACAAAGAGCAAATTAATACCCTGCTCGAAAACGCAGGCGCCTTCAGCAGTCAATTGAAGGACGCCAATATTCCAGTCACACTCGATGAAGCCAATGCTACGCTAAAGCAGCTAAAAAGCACGCTGGAAACAGCCGAGAAAACGATGGCCGATGTCAATGAATTGCTCGCAAAAGTAAAAGAAGGGGACGGAACAATTGCCATGTTGATGAATGACCCAAAAATGGCAGAACAACTAAAGTTGACCGCCAAACACATGAACCTGTTTCTCCAAGACTTTCGCCTTCACCCGGAACGCTACAGAAGGATTTTATCCAAAAAGAAGATGCCCTATAAATCGCCTGAAAATGACCCAGGTTTGAAGGAGAACTAGGGCGCATCTGATGAATTTATCATTCGTTG
>CAZJYF010000365.1:0-4596 GCA_964549665.1 uncultured Saprospiraceae bacterium | reverse complement strand
GTTTTTTTTTGTCGTTTTTGGAAGAAGTAGCCGGTTTTTTGCTAGCTAGCTAGGCTTGCCGTTTGGTGTGCGAAGCCTTCGTCAAAAGCGGGGGTGATTATCGGTTAATGGCTGCTCATCCTGGGGAAATGAAGGGGGATAGAATGACCTCTTTGCGGTTATCGGATGGTACGAAATTGCAGGCTGACCACTTTGTTTTCACCTGCGGTCCCTGGCTAAAAAAAATATTTCCCGAATGGCTTGGTTCTCACTTGACAATTTCCCGGCAGGAGGTCTATTATTTTGGGATTCCTGCCGGAAATCGTTCCTTTTCGCATCCTGCACTTCCCTGTTGGGTAGATTTCGGTGAGCATATTTACTACGGCATTCCCGGCGCAGGAAATAGAGGTTTTAAAATCGCCGATGATACCCGCAAAGCTACTCTCGACCCCGACGGGGAGGACCGCTTGCCTACTTTCCAAGATGTGGAATCAGCCCGTTCTTTTCTCGATTTTCGCTTTCCGGAATTGGCTAAGGCTCCTTTGCTAGAGGCACGAGTTTGCCAATACACCAATTGCCCGGATGGCAATTACTTGATAGACCGTCATCCTTATGCTGCCAACGTTTGGGTGGCGGGCGCGGGAGGTGGTCATGCCTTTAAAATGGGACCCGCTTTAGGCAGCTATCTGTCCGAATTAATTTTGGAAAGCAAGCAAATTGACCCCTTCTTTTCTTTGAAGCGATTGGAAGGAAACCAGGAGATGCATTCGCAATTGTTCAAACAGAAAAAAAATTAGGAGACACACTTTTTCATCCGAACAATCACCGATTTAGAGATGGGAGTGTAGCTTTTGTCAGCGAATTTTTCAGCCGGCACCAAAGGATTCGCTTCCGGGAAATAGGTGGCAACGCATTGGCGGGGGATGTTGTATTCCACGATCATAAAATGAGGTGCCTTTCGCTCTATCCCATCATAATTGCTGACCAAATCTACATAATCACCTGCCCTGAAACCAGCATTATTTATGTCTTGTCCGTTCATCATCACCACGCGCCTACCTTTGAAAATGCCGCGGTAGCGGTCGTCCAATCCGTAGATGGTCGTGTTGAATTGGTCGTGACTCCGAATGGTCATCATGAGGTATTCACCCTTCTGTAATTCGTGCCGGGCGACAGCGTTGATGGAAAAATTGGCTTTGCCACTTAAGGTTCTAAAATCTCCCTCGCGGGCGCAATTGGGCAGGTAGAAGCCGCCGTCATTGCGTACCCGACGGTTGTAATCTTCAAAACCGGGGATGGTTTTTTCAATTAAGTCTCGAACGCGGTCGTAATTTTCAATCAAACTCAACCAGTCTGTTTTAGCGTTTTTTAAAGTGGCTTTCGCCAAATGAGCCACGATGGCAGGTTCACTCAACAAATGCTTTGAAGCGGGTTTTAAATGCCCCCTCGAAGCATGAACGATGCCCATCGAATTTTCTACACTGACGAATTGAGAACCTCTTTTTTGGGCATCTATTTCAGTGCGTCCCAAGCAGGGTAGGATGAGGGCGGTTTTGCCGGTTATTAAATGACTTCGGTTCAATTTTGTAGAAACCTGCACCGTCAGTGCACAATTTTGCAATGCCTCGGCGGTGTATTCCGTATCGGGAGTGGCGGAGAGAAAATTGCCCCCCAGGGAAAAGAAAACGCTCGCCCTTCCGTTGGCCATTGCCTGAATAGCTTGCACCGTGTTGAATCCATGAGAACGTGGCGGTTCGAAATTGAAAACTTTTTTCAGCCTGTCGAGAAAGGCGGGTTTTGGTTTGTCCCAAATTCCCATCGTCCGGTCGCCTTGCACGTTGCTGTGTCCCCGCACCGGGCAGGTACCTGCCCCGGGCTTGCCAAGGCTACCTTTTAGCAACAGCAGATTGACAATTTCTTTGATATTCCCGACCCCGTTTTTATGTTGCGTCAAGCCCATTGCCCAACAAACGATGATTTTTTTGGCTTGCAAAATCATGGAGACCGCCTGCTCAATTTGGGTTAATGAAACCCCACTTTCTTGAGCAAGTAATTCTGCTTTCTGTTTTTCTAAATCTTCGATAAATTCTTCAAAACCCTGAGTGTGTTGGTTGATAAACTCATGGTCAAAGACACTTCCCGGACGATTCGTTTCTGATTCCAGCAACAACTTCATTATCGCCTTCAAAAGCGCGACATCTGCATTGATTTTCACCTGCAAAAACAAATCTGCGAGGGCTGTGCCACCGCCAACCCAACCCGAAAGCTGCTGCGGATGTTTGAACCGAATCAGCCCCGTTTCCGGCAAAGGATTGATGGAAATTATCTTCGCGCCCGCTTTCTTCGCTTTTTGCAAAGCCGTCAACATTCTCGGATGGTTCGTTCCTGGGTTTTGACCCATCACGATAATTAAATCAGTCACATAAAAGTCTTCCAACTTCACCGACCCTTTGCCAATGCCAAGCGTTTCTGACAAAGCAACTCCGCTGCTCTCGTGGCACATATTCGAGCAGTCGGGTAGATTGTTGGTGCCGAATTGACGCACGAAAAGTTGGTACAAAAACGCTGCCTCATTGCTCGTCCTTCCCGAGGTATAAAAAATTGCCTCATCCGGCGAATTCAACCTATTCAATTCCTGTGCAATGGTTGTGAAAGCCGCTTCCCAAGTGATTGGTTCATAATGGGTGCTTCCTTCTTTCAAAATCATTGGCTGCGTCAATCTTCCGCTTTTACCCAATTGATAATCAGACCATTGTGATAAATCTTGAACAGAATGTTCTTTAAAAAAAGCAGGGGTTACCCGCTTGATGGTAGCTTCTTCTGCTACTGCTTTTACGCCATTTTCACAATATTCACCCAAAACCGAACGCCCCTCGTCCGGTTCCGGCCAGGCGCAACCCGGACAGTCGAAACCCTTCATTTGATTCACCCTGAAAAAGGTCTTGGCACAAGTGCGAAGGTTCATTTCTGCCAACACATGCTTGGCCGAAGTAACTAAAGCAGGAAGGCCTGCCGCCACTTTTTGGGGCTGCATGATTTTTATGTTTTCTTGTTCGACAGGAGGCGTCGCGCAGCGCTTATTATTCATAAAAGGAGGATTAAATCTACTTCAAGGGTGTGGAAAATTGTCCGTTTCGTCTTCCCCGTGTCGTTCCGTCAGGCATTTGAAGTCTTTTTCTATCAAAATTTTCAATACATTTTTATTGCCAATTTTTATTTCGTTTGTCATTCCTACCAAATTTGTATCCGCCCATTCTTTTGCCATTTTTTCCGGCACTTGAACAAGGATTTGATGGTTTTTGTAGTTCGCAAATAATTCTTCCCCTTTGGTAAGAACCATCGAATAGGTCAACGTTTCAGTTGGCAACAAACCAAATTGAATTTTGTCTCTCACTTCTCCCTTTTCACTGAAGGTGTTCACCTCACTTTGGGTGAGGCGCAGGCGGAGAGAATTTTCCCGAATTCGTATTTTCATAAAAATTGTTTTTCATAGCGTGGCTTTGGTTTATTTTCTTGATACGCAAATAAAAAAAACGTGTATGCAAGCAAAACCCGCATACACGCTTTTCTGAAAGGGAAATTTTCAGCATAAAAGCCACTTCGGAAACTAAGCCTTTTCTTTCTTTTTTGCTTCTTTTTTGGCAACAGTTCTATTATTTTTTTTTGAACGTCTCTTCCCATAACTTCCATTGTTAATTTTCCCTCTTCTGGTTTTAATATCTCCTTTACCCATGTTTCTTCGTATTATTTGATTGAAAAATATAATTAGCGTACAAATATAGCCAATGATTCAAAATAGTTCAACTTGGGTTAAAACCAAGCTGTACCTAAATCCCGGAAAGGCCATGGAATGCCTGCCATCAACACTAACAAAGCAATTAAAAAGAAAGTAAAAGCGATGCGGAATTTTTTTGAATCTCCAACGGCTTTCTTTGACCGAATGTAGCCTAAGGTAATGAGTACAATTGCTATAAGCATCATTAGGAGGTGTTCGGCGGTAAAAAACCGGTTTACTGAACTTTTCATTGCTTCTCCCGAGAAAACTACCTTTTCGCTCGAGAAATATAAAATCACTCCGATCAATAATTGAAGGTGGGTGGCAATCAGGGTGAAGAGATTAATTTTTCGGTCGTTTTCGGTGAAAGAGTTCCCGGAGCGCCATTTGGTGAAGGCGTTAATTATCGCAAAGACCAAAAGGATGAGGACTATCCATCGAAATCCTGAATGGGCATGAATAAGAATATCGTGCATGAGGATGTGGTTAATGTTTAAAAATTATTTGACTTGCAAACATAGTGAAAATGTCCTTTAAATCCTGCTTTTTTGCGGTAGGCTTTTCTCATAGGTTTTACGTATTAGGGTTTTGTTTATAAAATAAAAGCCCTGCAACTGTGATACATTGCAGGGCTTTTCTGCGCCTCCACAAGGACTTGAACCTTGGACCTACGGATTAACAGTCCGGCGCTCTAACCAACTGAGCTATGGAGGCTGAAAACAAAATATTGTCGCAAATGGACTCCTGTTCTATTACACTTGCCCAAAAGCGAGTGCAAAGATATGGGAATCAAAAACTAAAATGCAACCCTTGATGAAATTTTTTTCTAATTGACACGATGT
>CAZJYF010000364.1:0-4610 GCA_964549665.1 uncultured Saprospiraceae bacterium | reverse complement strand
GCTTTCCAATCTTCCCGCGGGCGACTATTCTGTGACCGTCGAAGATGCGGCTGCATGTCAACGGCACTTTGCGTTTATTGTTGATATTGAAACCGCCGTGCAGGAGTCGGATTTAGGCAATCTCGAAGTGCTCCTTTCACCCAATCCGGCGAAAAGAAATGGGGCGGCGCGGCTTCTTTTCCATTCTAGCAAACCGCTGCCTTTAGAATGGAAACTATTTGATTCGGGCGGAAAGTTAGTGCGGCAGGAGTTGCTATTTGTAAACAAAGGCAGCGCTTCCGTTCCGATAAGCGCCCCTTTCATTTCCGGTCTCTATTTTGTTCAGCTTTCCGTTGAAGGCGGAGGAAGGAAATCTTTGAAATGGGTGGTGATTTAACCCAAGTTAAGTAGCAGCCCTAAAATTTGGATACGAAGGGGAAGATTTACTAAATTTTAAAAATTTCGCAAATCGGGTCTTTTTGAGAATGCTACCTTTCACTCCTTATTGCCTTTTCGACTCTTTATTTTTATTCATAAAAAACTCCACTTGCCCCACTTCCGGGCTTTCGGTGTAAAACAACGCGCCGGTATCGATGTCCTCGTTTTCAATAAATTGAATCATTTTGGAACCGCCTGCAAAATCCACCAAGGCAGGGGCCAGCTTCCAAATGAAGAGCCAAATGAAGAAGAGACCCAGTAAAAGTTTGCCACTATTTTTCATAAAAAAAATTGATGCCGTTAGCAGGCATTTGGAAAATGAGGTGCAAGACAAACCTGCCTTTTTTAGTTAGAGCGGCAGGGGCATTAGCCCCGAACCAGTTTGTAGCAGGAGTTCAACAGAAATCGGAAGGAGCGTAGCTTCGGCCCTGATTCATCCAGTATCGAAGCTGCGCTCCTTATTTGCTATTCTTACCTAATTCCTACAGACGGGATCGAGGCTGTCTAATACATACGCATGTAAAAGACTCGATTTGCAAAATTTTTATAATTTGGTAAATATATAACTCCTTGATTTTAAATTTACTAAATCTGAAATATTTCGCAAATTGTTGTTTCGGAAGGTCTTTTACATGCGTATGTATGAGTCAGCCCCTTCTGTCTTTACAGAAAAAAGTCAATTTGTCCTGCACTCGAAATATGCCTTCTAACTCGGTTCTAATTTTCACAAAATAATTTATCAATTTGGTTAAATATTTTCGGTGATGTACGGAAAAACAACGTAAAACATCAGGTAGGCCATCAGCAAGGTCAGGCACAAATTAAAAGTTTGACCGCAGACGTAGAGAAGAAGCGGTTTGCCCCCCTTGAAGTGTTCTTTCAATTCTTTAAAATTGGTCGAAAGCCCAATGCTCACAAAAGCCAGGCAAAACAGCCACCCCCTGATATTTTTGGTAAATCCCCGAATCACCCCGTGGTCAATCAGCGTATAGCCGTTGCTGTTGCCCACAAAAGCATAGATGGCGGAGAACAAAATCGAAGCGCCGATGAAGCCCAAAATGAACTTCGGGAAGTGCTTCCAAATCTCCCCCCACCCAACTTTGGCTGCGCCCGTCTTTTCCACTTTGGTGGCAAAATAGACGGCTACCGCAAAGGCAATGATTCCAATCAGCACGTTTTGAATCATTTTGATGGTTGCCGCCACGTTCAAAGCCTTATCGCCCAGAAAGGCCCCGGCAGCCACCACCGCGCCGGTAGCATCGATGGTGCCGCCTATCCAAGCCCCGCCAAGCACTTCCGGCATTCCGACCCAATGGATGAAGGCCGGTTCCAGAATCATCATGACGGAGGTGAAAGCCATGGACAAACCGACCGCCAGGGTGAGTTCTTCTTTCGATGCCTTGCAGGCGGCGGCGGTGGCGACGGCTGCCGAGACGCCACATACGGACATGTCCGCCGAAATGGTGATGTTCAGTGTTTTAGATTTGATTTTCAGCACCTTCTGACCAAACCAAAAAGTAGAAACCAGGACGATTGGAGTGACCACCCATGCCACAAAAATGCCGGGCAATCCGATGCTCATAATTTTGCCAAAAAGTATTTCCGCCCCCAGCAAAACCAGCCCGGTCTTGATGAAAAACTCGGTTCGCAAGGCCGGTTTCACCCAATGGGGCGTTCCGACGGTATTGCTTATCAGCAAGCCCAAAAGGATGGCCCAAGCTGCATAACCGATGCCAACAGCTTTCATATTGTGGTGTCCTGCAAGGGTGTAGGAGATGACCGCCATCGAGAAAACGAAGACGAAGCCTTTGAAAAATGCGACCGCATTGTGCCCCATTACCCGGATGCCGAGACCGAAAAGAAGTGCCAAGGCCAGCATCCACGCGAGGAGAAAGGGGATTTTATTGGTGGCTTTAGCATTGTACTTTTTGCCCAGCTTGTCAGCAGATTTTTTCACGGCACGCCATCTTTCAATAGCCAAAGCAGCTTTTTCATTGAGTTCCAGACTGTCGTATGAATTAGCCGCAGCTATTTTGTCGTCTGCCAGGGCGATGGCTTTGGTAATCGTTTCGCTCGAAACATCGGCATTGTATCGCTCGGCCAGCGTCGCTTTTGTTGCTTTAATTTGACGAGGAGTAGTGATGAAGGCATCCATCGGATTGCTGGACCAGCTACCGGGTTTGCCGGTTAGTTTGCTCAAAAATTTGCCGATCGATTCGTTGGTGGATTTGATTTTCTGCTGCTTGTCGAAGGCTTCGTACCAGGCGACGGTCTTGTAGGGCGCTTTTTGATTTTCGGCAGAAAGCAGGGCGTTCAGTTCCCGGTGGCGCCGTTCGAGTTCTTTTGGAGGATTGCTAAAAAAGAGGAATAGCCCTAAAAACAACAGGGCAAAACCAATCCAAATGGCCCAGTAATCTTCTTTGGAGAGGAGTTCGGATTTTGACATATTGGTAAATCGTTTTCAATGACTAATGAACTCAATGACCAATGACTAATGACCTTCAATGACCAGTGACTATTCAACTCTTGGATGTTTCTTTTTTTCCGTTTCGGTCAAGCCGAAGCCATAAATGATTTGGTTGAAAAAGGTTTTCGGATAATCACCCAGACCTGGAAAACCGAGGGCGATGTCTCTCCCGTCTTTCGGAATATAGGCTGTGCCGAAAAGATAGTCCCAAATGGCGAGGGTTAAGCCAAAATTAATACCAAATTTTCGATTTTCCGGCAATTCGTAGGCGTGGTGCCATATGTGCATTTCCGGGCTGTTGAATATAATTTTCATAAAAGGGGCAAAAAGAATGGAACCCCCTGCGACGGAACCGGCAATCAGCCCCCATTTGCCCAAAGTGGAAATTCCGTCGAACAAATGTACTTCCAACAGGCTGTTAGCAAAAACGATTCCTATCAATCCGCCCAGAACGCCCCCGGTGACTCTTCCGCTAAGGACGAAATTGGAATGGTTGTAATGCCCCACGCAGAAGGCAAAGATGTGGATAATAAAAAAGTCGTAAAGCCCGATTCCCATCAAAGCAAGCGGAATGTATTCCAGGCTTCGATAGATTATATTCTCCATCCAATGAAACCGCAATTGGGCAGCAAAACCCATCTCCTCTACCGAGTGGTGGACTTTGTGAAATTGCCACAGCCATTCGGAACGGTGAAGCAGGCGGTGCGTCCACCATTGGATGAAATCCCGAACGACAAAACCGGTGAGTAAGATTCCCCACATTGGCCAATTTCGCATCGGATTGGAAGCCTGAAGGTCGAAACCCGTCGCCGTTTTGATGCTATCATTGAAAAAATTGACGACGACATCGGAAGCGGCATTGTAAATAATGAGCGAAAAGAGAAAAAAATTGAAGACCATATAAAAGGCATCCATCCAAAAATCTTTGCGCGGCACAGGCTGTTTTTTGCGCCAGGGTATCGCGATTTCCAGTGCAAAGAAAGCCAATGAACCAAGTAGCAGCCAATAAAAATAATTGTGCCAACTTGGGTGGGTGATTTCCTTCCACAAATAGTTCGCGTAATTCAGGTAACCGTGGACAAAGATTTCCCAATAATTCATAAGGCGGCGGTTTAGTTAAAAGTGGCGTTCAACAAATTTAATAATATCATTCCATAAAGAAAGGACCTTTGGTCTTGTATCAAATTTGGTGAAAGTTAGGGGGTGATTTCGCCGTAGTCCCTAACTTGAAAACATATTTTCCAGCAAGGATTTCAATTTTCCATGAAAATGGTTTATGTTGCAAACCAAAGGGCCAACACTTTTTTTGAACAAAACCCTTGCGATATGCCGAACAAAAACAGACAAAAATACTGGAAAAAAAATCTCCAACTTCTTTCCATCCTCCTTTTCATTTGGTTCCTGGTTTCCTACGGCTGTGGCATCCTCTTCGTCGATGCACTCAACCAATTTCACCTCGGCGGCTTCAAATTGGGTTTTTGGTTTGCCCAACAAGGTTCCATTTACGTTTTTATCATTCTAATTTTTATTTACATTTTCCAAATGAATAAATTGGATGAGGAATTTGGGGTTCAGGAAGAGTAATTCAATAGGCAGTGGGCAGTTACATAGTAGGCAGTAAATTTAGGCGCTTAGCCAAAATTTGAAACCAATATGTTATCGATAATTTTTAGGAATTGGTTTTCCCTTTGCAGGAGGTTCTTGAACTTTCCTAGGGGCTTTGTTT
>CAZJYF010000363.1:0-4621 GCA_964549665.1 uncultured Saprospiraceae bacterium | reverse complement strand
AATTTTGAAAACTTAGACATGGATAACGAATTGAAAAAGAAAAAAGCACAGATGAGAAGAGGTATTCTTGAGTTGTGCATCCTTTCAATTATTTCTGAAAACGAGGCCTATCCTTCTGATATAATTAAAAAGCTGAAGAATTTTGAATTAATCGTAGTGGAAGGAACGATGTATCCGCTACTAACCCGACTGAAGGAGGCAGGTCTATTAAAATACAATTGGAAAGAATCCAAAGCAGGTCCTCCAAGAAAATATTACTATCTCACAGAAGACGGCAGGGAGTTTTTGGGCGGCTTGTTAGCTACCTGGGATCAACTGGTCAATGCCGTAAAACAATCCACCAAAGGTTTAAAAACATCAAAAGCAACCAACAAATGAATAAAATATTCAACATCAACCTGGGAGGTTACCCCTTCACAATTGACCAAGATGCTTACCACCATCTTAGCAACTATTTGAAAACCATCCATCGACACTTTCAAACCTCACAAGGCTACGAAGAAATCATCTCTGATATTGAATCCCGGATGGCAGAATTGTTCCAGGAAAATATGGAAGGTCACCCGATTGTCACCCTTCAGGATGTGGAAAATGCCATTGCCACCATGGGTACGCCGGAAGATTTTGGGGCCGAGACCCTCGAAGAGGAGGAAGCTCCAAAATCGCGTACTTCCGGGAAAAACAAATACAAAACCGGCAAGCGGTTGTTCCGCAACCCGGAGGATGAGGTTTGTGCAGGGGTTTGTTCCGGAATTGCGGCCTATCTGGGCATACAGGATCCGCTTTGGGTTCGGCTGGCTTTCATCCTCATCACCTTGACGGCTGGTTTTGGCATTCCAATGTACTTAATTTTGTGGGCTATTTTACCAAAAGCAGAAACGGCCGGTGACCGGCTTGCGATGCGAGGAGAACCTGTAAACGCTTCTAACATTGGGCGAATTATCGAAGAAGAAGTGCAACATTTCAGTAGCAAAATGTCCGAGTTGGGTGAAGAATGGAAAGATGAGTGGGGTTCAAAAAAAAAAGTTCTGGCAAAAACGAAGATGCCGAAGAGGCAAATCTTGGTACTGCCACCGACCTTAGAACCACCCTTAAGAAAGGGATTTATCTTTTAGCCCAAGTTGTTCGAGCCCTTTTGGGTGTAGTTTTTAAGATATGGAAACCGATAGCCTTCACCATTGGAATTGCATTGATCATCGCCCTGGCAGTTTCCTGGATTGCCGCTATTATTGGTCTTTTCTACGGGTTTCCATTTTTCAGTTACCTCCTACCCGGTTCTTCTTTTGTCGCTTTCCTTGCCATTGCGAATATTTTGGTGTCCATTGGCATTCCCCTAGTCGCCTTGGTTTTGATGGTCATGCGCCTCTTTTTTCGCAGTAACATTAGGCCCCATTGGAAAACTGGTTTATGGGTCTTTTGGGTTTTAAACATTGTGAGCCTTTTCGTCATTGCGCCTTTCACGGCCAAACAATTCAGCAGAGGCGAAAGTATTCAAAACAGCGCTTCCGGTTTCTCAAATTCCGACACCCTGAGTATTGAACTCGCGAAAAACCCTTTTGAAGATGTTTGGTTTCATGTGGGCGATAAATTGCAGATTGCCGACGGGCAGTTGATAAGCAATAACGCCCGTCTGAGGATTGAAAAAGGCGAATCGACGGACTTTGAGTTGGTGCAACGGCAATACTCTAGAGGTCTGAACTCCTCAGAAGCCTCCAAATTGGCCAATGAAATCGATTACCATTACAAGCTTTCCGAATCGACTTTGACCCTCCCTTCTAATTTTGTGATACCTAAAGGCGGCAAATGGCGGAACCAAAAAGTGGAACTCGTTCTCAAGGTTCCGGAAGGAAAATCCATTCGCTTGGGAAAAAACGCAAGGAAGATTATTCGTCATATGGAAGTCAGCAAAGAAATGCAGCATCCCTGGAGAAGGTATGGCGAAAACGGCAGGATTTGGAAAATGGAGGCCGACGGGCTGGTTTCCCTTGAAGACATCAACAGGCAATCCTCCTCCGGCGAATTCTCCAAGTCTAACGACAACTTTTACCATCTTTCGGATTTCACAAAAGTGCATATCAGCGGTAGGATAAAAGTCCGAATTGACCAAGGCCTCGACTTCAAAGTGCGAGTGGCCGGCAAAGAGGATGATACCCGGAAAATGGAGGTGGTCAAATTGGACAAAACCATCGAAATTTCCGTGTCAGCCGTTCCCGATTCTCCCATCCGAGTTTACATCACGATGCCTGCCTTGGAGGAGTTTAATGTGGAAAACACTGATGACGTCAGGATAAGGGGATTCAAAGAAAAAAGCTTGCTCATTATCAATAATGGAGAAGGCAATATCAAGGCTTATGTGGATGTCGAAAATCTGGAAGTGCAACAAAGCGGCAGCAATGAACTCGATATTCGGGGGCTTGGAAAGTATTTGAAAGCCACCCTCGACAACAATGCGCAATTAGATGCCAAACGCTATACCCTTAATGTGGCAGAGGTAGTGGCATTGCACTCCAACAGAATAAAGTTGTCAGTAACAGACACCCTCCGTCAACAATTGGGGGAGGGCAGCCGAATTGTCACAGATGGAGAACCTTTGGTGATCTCTCTGCCTCATCAGTGAGTTCGACAAGCAGCGGGCAGTAAGCATAAGCCAGAGCAATGGTTTGTACTTATTGCCCCTGCCTTTCCTTTCCCCGATTTCTTTCCTCCCTCATTTACTTCCCTCCATCTGCATGAATAATAGTTTAATTTGGTGGAAAAGAAGACATTGTAAAACAAAATGGAACTTTAGAGGTTTTGCTTTTTATTAAAACAATTCTTTAACAATTGATAATTTGTTATTTTTGCCATATAATTCGCTAAAAACAAACTTTTTTTCAGCCATCGTGCCGCATTTTGGGCTTAATAGTCGTTCTACTTATTGATTTTGATCGGATCACAAAAATCAAAATGATAATTCACTGGAATACAGAAAAACTAAATAGGTACCTTTTCCGAATTGACGGGGCTATCCTCAAAGGGCGCTACCATTTGGCCTTGAAATTGACCAACCGGCTTTTGAAGCAATATTACAAATCCCTTCTCCTCACAAAGTTGCCCGAACACCCCAAGTCGAATGATGTTCGCTCCATGTCAAATTCCATTTGCAGGTATTTACTGAAATATTACAAGAAATACAAAATACCCCATTGGGACCGCCGCATTTTTCTCATTTCATTGGTTTCCAATGTCGTTTTCATTTACATGATGCATACTTCCAAATCAGGGGAAGAACAGATAATTGACAAAGCCACCGCCATTTATATGCGGGAGAAGGTGAATTACATCATTTTGTTTTTGATGAAATATCTGTAATTAATTCAAAATTCTGAGTTCAGAAGGGCTTCAAATAATAATGCCAGTTTTTCTCCATCTAATTTTCCATTCGTTCTTACCCCACTGCACAAATCAATGCCATTGGGCTCCACTTGCCTGATAGCTCGTTTCACATTTTCCGCATTTAATCCTCCTGCCAAAAATACTGGCACAGCTACCCTTTCGACAATTTCGCGACTTAAATTCCAATTGTGTGTTCTGCCGGTGCCACCTAGTTGTTTCACTTTCAAATGGGGATTGCCCGAATCGAGCAATATCAGGTCTGTTTGGGATGAAATTTGAAGGGCTTCTTCGATGGATGCCTCATTTATAACGTGTATCACCTGCACCAACTTTATTTTGGGCAGGGCTACTCGCAAATCCGAATAACTGCCTGTTTTCAGCTTATCCACCATTTGAATAGTTGTCGTACCCGTTTTTCCGTGATGGGCAATAATGCCTTCGACGGAAGTTTCACTCGTCAACAGAAAAGACTCAATATGCGAAGGGAGGGAAGTAGCAATCCGGGCAATTATTTCATCCGAAATGGGTCCTGGTCCGCTGGGCATCTTCCCCACCAAGCCGATAGCCGAAGCGCCCATTCGAATCGCAAGTTCGGCTTCCTCGATACTGCCGATGCAGCAAATTTTGACTTTGATTTGGGAATTGCAAGACATGGTTATTTTCTTCAGCCGTGGAAAGAATGAATTATAAAGGTACCGAATAGGGTTAATGTCATGGTAACATCTTTCAATTATCGGTAGCAATGGCAAAATACGATTAGTAGCCAATTCCTGTTTAAAAAAGATGCCCTTCTTTTTCGTTTATTCGAAAAGGATGGTAATTTTCCGAAAAAACGACCCACCTATGAAAAAATGGATTCTACGCATTGTTTACCTATTCCTTTTAATCTTTCTTCTCCTTGCGGTTTTCAGTTACATTCAACTCAAAGACCGGTTTCCCGGATATGCCGTCGATTTAACTATTGAAGCTGGTCAAGATGCACCATTGAAGGCAGGTTTTGCCGCTTTGACAATCAACCCAGTTCTATCAGATTCATGGACAGATGCCAATGGCGACGGTCAATTCAACTTAAAGGATGGTGATACTTTTGAAGACAAAAACGGCAACGGAAAATTCGATGCGATTTGGATGGCTGGTTTTCAAAACCGCCGTCCCGCCCAAGGACAGCATGATGACCTCTGGGCTAGGGCTATGGTATTGGATGATGGCACTACCCGGTTGGCTTGGGTAGTAGTGGATGCTATCG
>CAZJYF010000362.1:0-4623 GCA_964549665.1 uncultured Saprospiraceae bacterium | reverse complement strand
CGCCGGAAGGCTGATGCTGCTTTGCACGTCGTTTGAAATATGGCCCCAAACACCTGCCCGGATGGCCACTTCTTTCCAATCGTGGCTTGTGTAGCGGAAATTGGCGCCAAAAACAGAAAGGAACGAAGGTCCTTGACCCATCAGCACTACGGCAGGGAGGATACTCAACTCCCGGTTTAGCGGTAATTCTCCCCCCAACTGCCCCACCCAACGCGTGTCCAATGATTCGGTACTACTGCTATCGGTGGTGAAAGAGATTTGGGGAGAATTGATGTGGTGAAGAGCGCCACCAAAATAAAGGCTTTTATTTTCATCAAAAACGGCATACCACAGCAAGCCTGCGTTGATATTCAAATACACACCACTGTTATCGTTCACCGCTTCCCCACTTGGCAAGGTCCTGTCCAAGCGCTCCTCGTCAACGATGAATTGAGAGCTAAACCACAGGTTTTGAAAGTCCAAGCTGTGCTGCCCCAGGCCAACTTGAGCACCAGCCACCAAAAATTGGTCGAAATCCTTGTAACGTCCTCCGCCCAATTGTTTCATGTAAGAAAGGCTGAGGTCTCCAGCAAACCGCTGATAATTTGATTTCCCTGCTTCATCTTCCAAAAGCGATATGCCGAAACCCACAAAATCACCCTTGCCAATCCGGTTGCGGGCGTCAAAGCTGGCAGCGATGGTTCGAAAAGGACGAGTATCGAGGATACTGTTCCACTGCTCTTTGTAATTGGCTATGGCGCGGAATTTGCCATTGAAAACCCCCGTCATCGCCGGATTTAATTGAAGTGGCGCGGAATAAAATTGGGAAAACTGCGGGTCTTGGGCATTCAGGATTTGGCTGAAACCAAAATTAAGCAGCACCCAAAAAACAAAAATGAGGGTAGATTTTATTTTCATAAAAAATTAAATTTTAGAAAAAAAGACTGCAAAATCTTTCGTCTTTCAATCTTTCACCTAATCAAAGTCGTTTCTCCCTGAAAAGATTCAGACAAGCCGTCAACGTATTCCACCACAAGGTACCAAACATAAACGCCGGAGGGCATCTCCTTCCCTTTAAAAGTACCGTCCCAGCCTGCTTCGATATCGTTTACCGGAAAATCGGACACCTCAAAAAGCAACTCTCCCCAACGGTCAAAGATGCGAAAAATTTTAACGGTAGTGCCAGTCTTGCCGTGCACGTGAAGAGCATGGTTCAATGCATTTTTCCCGTTTGGCGCAAAGCCGGTAGGAACTAAAACTATGCGTTCTTTTCGCACGCGGATGGAAATGGTGGTTTCCGCTTCGCAGCCTTTTGCATCAACGGCTGTAATTTTATAGGTCACCGGATTTTGGGGTTTGGTGAAAGGTCCGTTGCAGGTGACCGATTCGGCACAGTCATTTAATTGAGAATCATTGCATCTCAGCGTCCCACAAAATGGGGCCGACCAAAAGTAGTCCGGGCGCCCTCCCTGATTATTGGTCGGTCGTATCCAAACCCGAACGCTATCGCCGAGATTGAGGGTGTAATCATTAGTCACTTCTCCGTTGATAGCCGTGACGATTGTAAATTCGTCCGGGCTTTGGACGGTGGCAAACTCCAATCCAACACAACCATTTCCATCTTTTATCTGAACGACATAATCGCCGGTAGCCAGCCCAATCAAAGTATTGGAACCAACGAAATTTATGCCATCAAGGCTGTAAGAAAAAGGAGGAACGCCACCCTGCGTCTCGATGGTGATCGCGCCGTCTTTCCCGCCAAAACAAGTAACATTTTGCACCTGAACAGTGGCCGAAAGGGAACCGGGTGCATTCACTTCTGCCGAAGAAACGAGGGAGCAACCGTTTCCGTCCGTCACCGTGAGGGAATAAATTCCCGTGCTTAAATTGTCAATTTTTGAAGTGGTCGAATTATTGGACCAAAGGTAGTTGTAAGATGAAATGCCGCCCGAAACGTTGGCAGATATAGCCCCGCCAAAATCGGAAGAGCACTGGTTGTCAATAATATCGAAAGAGACCTGAATTTCGGATGGCTGCCCAACTGAAACACTTGCCGAAGCTGAACATCCAACCGAATCCATAACAATCACAGTGACAATCCCGGCAGCAAGATTATTGGCCTGCGGAGTAGTTTGATTGTTCGCATTGGAATCCCACTGAAAGTGTAGCGGGCCCCGTGCCCCATTTACATTGACCACCGAGGCTGAACCATCAGATGCACCAAAGCATTGGACATCTGTGACATCCGTCTCAAAGGTAATAGGCGCAGGGTCGGGGATAAAAGTAGCGCCTACTCCCCGGCAGCCCCGGTTATCAGTCACCGTTACGGAATAGGTTTGGTTGCCGGGAAGCCCCGAAATAAAACTGCCGGTCAGACTATTATTCCAATCAAACTGACAGCCGGATGAACAATTATCAAATCCGCCGATGGTGATGCTGACCCCCGCCTGCCCGTTGGCCATACCCGGGCAATCCGGCGGCGTAAATTGGGGGTTGGAAACCGTAAGCGCCGGATATTCAACTATTTGGATACTATTTTCTGCTGTACACCCATTTTCGTCGGTGGCGGTCACCGAAAAAAGTATCGGGTCTAACCCGCTAATCGTTTGGGTGGTCTGCCCCAAAGGACCCCATTCAAAAGCGTAATTATTGCCCGTGCCGCCCGAAGGAATAGCCATCGCCGCGCTTTGGCTTTGTCCGAAGCAACTCGTATCCTGTTGAACCAATTGAACCGTCAAGGAGGAAGCCGGTTCCCCAACCGCAACACTTTCCGTAGCTGTACAACCGTTGCTATCTTCAACCATTACGGAGACAACCCCTGCCAGCAAGCCCCCTGTCGAACTTTGGGCAGGCGTTGTTCCCGCACTCCATTGATAGGAATAACCTCCTGCGCCCCCCGTTGCGGTAACGGAAGCACTTCCCGATGATTCCCCTTTGCAAAGGGCATCGGATGAACTTACTTCCAAAGAAATGGGTGCAGGTTCGGAAATGGAAACCATTCCAGTGGCGCTACAACCATTGTCATCCATGACCATCACTTCAAAATTTCCAGCGGTCAAATTGACGGCATTGTTGCCAAATTGCATCAAAGGGTCGTTCCAGATAATGGAGTAGCTGCCTCCAGAATTGAGGGTGCCCCCCATGACAACAGCAGTGGCACTTCCATCATTTCCACCCGCACAACTGACCGGATTTAGTTGCATCGCCTCGACGGTCAACAAGGGAACCCCTTCAACCACAAAATCGACTGTATCGAGACATCCGATTGCATCTCCAACAATTATTCGGTAACCTCCTTCGCACAAGCTGGTAAAATCACCATCATTTCGAATCGTTACATTGCCCGTTGGAAGATGCGTCGCCGTAAAAGTGAAAGGCGGAACCCCGTTGACGGCAGTTATGGGTACCGAACCATCGCATTGGCCAAAGCAGCCGTTATGATAGGGAGGAGGAAAACTGGGAAAGGCTATCAATTGGCAGTCGAGGAATTGGCAAGAGGAGGAGCCAATTGCGGCCCCACAATCGGGATTGTTCGTTTTCACCCGCACCTCAAAATTGACCAAATCGCCATTGACAAAACCACTTGCCGTATGCGATAGATTGCCGTTATTGGCGTCTTCCCAACCCGCCCCGTTTACATTTACTTCGTAATTCAAATTAGGTTCCACTTCCGTCCAACTGAGAATCGCCGTGCCTACATTATTAATACTGCAACTTGCCACCGGCGCGTCATAACTTTCGAACACCCCAATGGACACAGATGCACTGTCAGCACAATTGTAGCTATCCAATGATTCAACGGTGTAGGTGGTGGCTTGCAAAGGCATTGCCACAGGGTCCGGGCATTCGATACAGGATAAATCAGTTGCAGGCGACCAGGCATAGCTCACCTCATTGCTGGTGTTAAAGGTGAGGGACCACCAATTCAATTGGCTCATCCTATCCAAGCCATTGGCATCGGAAACCCGCAGCGTCCAAAAACCATTTGTAGGCGAGCCAGTCAACTTATTCCAATCGCCTTCCGGTTGGAAATTTCCAGAAAAGGGAGGGGTGCCGTCAGTAATATCCTCTACGGCAGTTGGTGCAAAACAGGTTTGAGTATAATGATCACCTCCGCCGCCGTTGTTGGTAGATAGGGTGAGCACACTACCGTTTGGTGCTTCCAGAAAAAGTTGCAAATCGGCATCGAAGTCCGTTGTGATATCAACACAAACGGAAAACATTTCAAGAAGAGGGTCTTGAATAATGGGGGGATTGACGGCGACGACCTCCATCGCGGAATTGAAGGGATTGCCGGGCGGGTGGTTCGAAGCGCCAAATTCGGCATTCGGAAAGGTCTCAAAAGTGATGGGAATGTCAGTTTGCTGAAACACGGCAACATTGAGGTTCACCGGTTCGCCAACACAAACGGAAGTATCCGCCTCGGGGGGCAAATATTCCTGGCAGGTATGGCACTCGGGATGCGAAAAAGGCAACACCCGAAGGTTGACCATGGTATCAAAGGTGCATCCGAAATCATTCGTCACTTCAAAGGAATAGCTCACCGAACCAGCGTTGGCTGGAGAAGCGGCAATGGAATCGAGGGTTTGGAAGAAAATGGAAGGGAGTTGCTGCCAGTCCCATGCCACAAAAGTCGGGGTGAAT